>NZ_JAMXSJ010000013.1:0-83246 GCF_024124725.1 Halomonas sp. Ps84H-12
TTTAACTGTGTTAGGAACGCGCTGGCATCGTTATAGCCGATCTTTTCCTGACGCTGATAAAACGCGTCGGTGCGATAGCGCAGCACCGCGTTCCAGACAAACCGCACGCACCCAAACGTCCGCGCCAGCAAGGCTGCTTGCTCAGGCGTGGGATAGAAGCGGTATTGGTAGGCGCGTTCGGCTTTCATTCTTTACACTTTAGACGAAATATTGTAAGGATGCAAAACACAAGGCGTCCTGGCGGACGCCGCGCTATCCATCCTCGCACTAAAAGTACGAGGTTTTCCGCGCTAACTGATAACCTCGTCACGCTACTCGCCATGGATGTGACCCATGCGTTGGCAGCACTCACCGCCCCTCATCACGAGGTAACGGTCCATATTCATATGGAGCCATCGGACGCGGTGATTCGCGGCGTGATGGATGGTCATCTACACGTAGGCGTCGTGCCCGCCGTGAACCTGCCCACCAGCCTGGAAACACGCTTGCTCTACGAGGAGCCCTCTTACCTATACTGCTCCGCTGGCCACCCGCTGTTCAGCGTACCCGACGACGCCGAGAGCGCCGCCCAGCTTGCTCGATACCCGGCCATTCGACCCCGCTACCCGCTTCCAGAGAGCGCACGTCAGGCCCACGAAGCGCTCAACCTGCAAGCCTCCGCTTCCGACCGGGAGGGCGCGGCGTTCCTGATCCTCTCCGGCCGATTCATCGGCTTTCTACCCGAACATGTCGCCGAGCAATGGGTGGCAGCTGGCAAGCTGCGCGCGCTTCACACCGCTACTCAGCACTACCGCATCCCGTTTGTACTGATTACCCGCCATGACCGCCGCCCCAATCGCGTGGTGGATGCGTTTTTGGGGTTTATCAGTGGGACGTAGGCTAACCACGCGCTGGCAAGTTAGATTAGCGATTCCACTTATCCAAGGAGCACATCATGAGCATCGAGACCGTTCGCCAATTTTTTGCCGAGCACGCGCCAGAGCTGGCCATTGAAGAGCTAGACACCAGCACCGCCACCGTACAGCTCGCCGCCGAGGCTCACGGTGTCGCCCCTGGGCAGATTGCTAAAACATTGGCGTTTAAAGTGGGTGAGAAACCGCTGCTGATTGTGGCCAGTGGCGATGCACGGATCGATAACCGCAAAATTCGCGATACCTTCGGTGGCAAAGCCAAAATGCTCGATGCTGACACCGTGATGGAACTGACCAGCCATCCGGTGGGCGGAGTATGCCCGTTTGGGCTGACGACGGATCTCCCCGTCTATTGCGACGAATCCCTACACGCGTTCGATGAAGTACTACCCGCTGCGGGCTCACCGAACAGCGCGGTGCGTTTAAGTCCCAATCATTTGGCCGAGCTGGCCGGTGCTCAGTGGGTGGATGTGTGTAAGTTGCCGGAAAGCACCCACTAAGGCAGGGCGGCAGGGCGAACATGGGTCATGCGCTATCTCCCTAGTGGGTGCATTAACTCACCGTGGCAATGGAGTGAAGAGGCACTCAGCGGATACGCCGCGTATTTCCTGACGGCTTTCTTATAGTAGTGTATCGTCTTTTGAACGTTTATTAATCAATCCAACAGCAAGGGGACGACGCGTTCCCACTGGGGTTACCGTGGTCCAATCACTCTCTACTCAAACTGAATCCCGAGCACCGATTTACAAAGCTTGGAGTGTCCATGTCTTCACCGCCAGCGGCGTGCTGCTTGGCACGATGGCGCTGCTGGCGCTGGTTGATAACAACCCGGTGGCCTGCCTGCTTTGGCTGGGGGCGGCGATGATGATCGATGGTATTGATGGCACTCTGGCGCGCAAATATGAGGTGAAGTCCGTACTCCCCCACTTCGATGGTTCCACGCTGGATATGGTGATTGATTACCTCACCTGGGCCTTTATCCCCGCGCTGTTCATTTACTACTTCATTGAATTGCCGCCCTATTTAGGGCTGATCTCGGTCTTTATCATTTTGCTATCGTCGATGTTCTGCTTCTGCAACGTCGATATGAAAAGCCAAGATAATTACTTCGTAGGCTTTCCAGCCGCCTGGAACATTGCCGCCGCCTATTTTTACATTCTTGATTTACCGCCACTGCTGACGTTTGGCGCAATACTCGTCCTGGCGATGCTGACCGTGACGAAAATGAAGTTTCTGCATCCGTTTCGCGTGCGCCTATTTATGCCGCTCAATATCGCTGTGACGCTGCTTTGGTGTGGCTGCGCGACCGCGTTAATCCTTTCAGCCCCTGATCAAGCTACCTGGGCACTATGGGGCTTAGGATTGACCTCTGCTTACTTCGCCGGCATGTGCCTTTGGCGCACGGCCCAGGAGTGGTTCGACGGGCAGGAGGCGCGCTAATGGCCAACGCCTTTATCGCTCCCGACGGCCACCCACGCTGCCAGTGGTGTGGCGGAGCAGCGGAGTTTCTGCCCTATCACGATCACGAGTGGGGCTTTCCCGTTGACGATGACCAGCGGCTGTTTGAAAAGCTCTGCTTGGAGAGTTTTCAATCAGGCTTGAGCTGGCGAACGATTTTGAACAAGCGTGAGAATTTCCGCGCGGCTTTCCACCACTTCGATTTCAATAAAGTCGCCGGTTTTGACGAAGAGGACGTGCAGCGCTTGCTGCAAGATGCGGGCATTATTCGTCACCGCGGTAAGATCGAAGCCACCATCAATAACGCGCGTTGTGCGCAGGAAATGGTGGTTCAAGAAGGCTCGCTAGCGGCGTTTTTCTGGCGCTATGAACCGGATAGCGCTTCTCTGCCTGCCCCACAAACGCAAACCACATCGCCGGAATCTATCGCGTTAGCAAAAGATCTTAAAAAGCGCGGCTGGAAGTTTTTCGGCCCCACCACCGCGTTTGCGTTTATGCAGGCCATGGGGCTGATCAATGATCACTCGTTAAATTGCATTACTCGCGAACGCGTTGAACAGGCGCGCGCAGCGTTTCAGCGGCCTTCTTGAATGAACACCTCGTTGCTCTTACTTCATCGCCAGTGAGGACTCGCGTACCTCGCTGAGCATCTCACTCGCTAACTCGCCCACCGTGCGCACCGCTTTTTCCATCGCAGGCGTTAGGTGTTTGGTCCCGCAAACAGCTGCTCCGCCGCCTGAAGGATCTTTTTGACGTTCGTTTGCCGAATTTCGTCCTGTGTTCTCGCCACGCTGGTATCCCTTTGCAACCCTGACCGCTCATAATACGCACCAAAAAATACACCACCGCCCAACAATGATGCAGGCGGTGGTGCAGTGAAGATGGCGCAGTTAGCGCATCGCGTCAACGCTGGTTAGTAGGAAACGAGAACTCCGCCCGTGTGGCTTCGCTGACGGAAGGCCAGCGCTGGGAAACCGCTTTGCGGCGAGTGTAGAAGCGCACCGAGTCTGGGCCATAGGCGTGAAGGTCACCAAACAGCGAGCGCTTCCAGCCACCAAAGCTGTGATACGCCACCGGCACGGGCAGCGGTACGTTCACCCCCACCATGCCCACTTCGATACCGTCGGTGAAGCGGCGAGCGGCTTCGCCATCGCGGGTAAACAGGCAGGTGCCGTTGCCGTATTCGTGGTCGTTAATCAGCTGCATGGCATCGTCCAGGCTGCCAACCCGCACCACGCAGAGCACCGGCCCGAAGATCTCTTCCTGATAAAGGTATTACCGCAGGCAATCGCCATGGGGTACATCCACAGCGGCACCATGGCGGGGAAGTTAAACGGCGTAATGCTCGCCACCACGCCCAACGGCTGGAAGTTGGACCAGGCATCGATTCCCGGCCCCACATTGTGGGAGTACTCGCCTTTCAGCAGCTCCGGCACGCCGCAGGCGTACTCGACGTTCTCGATGCCACGTTTCAGCTCGCCCATGGCGTCTTCCACCGTCTTGCCATGCTCTTCGCTGACCAGCTGCACCAGGCGGTCGGCGTGCTCTTCCAGCAGCTGCTTGAAGCGGTACATCACCTGGGCACGCTTGGCGGGCGGCGTATCACGCCAGGCAGGAAACGCCGCCTGAGCCGCAGCAATGGCTCGCTCCACATCTGCTGCGCTGGCATCCACCACCTGGCGAACCACCTTGCCCGTGGAGGGGTTGGTCACGTCCAGCGTACGCTGGCTTTCCACCAGCTCACCATTAATCAGGTGGGAAACAACACTCATCATGAAACTCCGAAACAGGGTGGGCCAGGGTTATGCCAGGGAATCCAGGGTACTGGCGACGGCATCGAACAAACGCTCAAGCTCGGCTTCCGTGGTGCCAAAGGGAGGGCCGAACTGCAGGGTGTCACCGCCGTAGCGCACGTAAAAACCGGCTTCCCACAACGCCATATGGGCATCGCGGGGGCGAATCGTCGGGTCGCCGTTACGCGGCGCAAGCTGCAGGGCACCGGCCAGGCCGTAGTTGCGAATATCGACGATATGGTGACGGCCTTTCAGGGCGTGCAGCTTCTGCTCGAACACTGGGGCAATCGCACTGACCTGCGCGGGGAAGTCCTCACGCTCGAACAGTTCCAGCGCCGCCAGGCCAGCGGCACAGGCCACGGGGTGAGCGCTGTAGGTGTAACCATGGGAAAACTCGATGGCATGCTGCGGGCCACCGGCGTGCATGAAGGTGTCGAAAATCTCCGGGGAGGCAATCACGGCCCCCATGGGCACCGCCCCATTGGTGATCTGTTTAGCCACGTTCATGATATCCGGCGTGACGCCAAACGCTTCGGCCCCGGTGGTCGCCCCACTGCGGCCAAAGGCGGTAATGACTTCATCAAAAATCAGCAGAATATCGTGGGCGGTGCAGATCTCCCGCAGCCGATCCAAATAGCCTTTTGGCGGCACAATCACCCCCGCCGAGCCCGACATGGGCTCCACGATTACGGCGGCAATGGTCGACGCATCGTGCAGGGCAATTTGATCCAGCAACGCATCGGCCAGCTCAGCGCCGGTTTCCGCTTGGCCACGAGTATAGGCATGGCCCGCTTGCAGCGTATGGGCAGGTGCGTCACGTCCATCAACTGGCCGTAGTGCTTGCGGTTACCGCCAATGCCCCCCAGGCTGGTGCCGCCGATATTCACCCCGTGGTAGCCCTTGGCGCGGCCAATCATGCGGGTTTTTTCCGGCTTGCCCTTCAACCGCCAATACGCCTTGGCCATCTTGACCGAGGTATCGGCGGCTTCTGAGCCGGAATTGGTGAAAAACACATGATCCAGCCCAGCAGGCGTTAAGCTGGCGACCTTTTCCGCTAATTTGAACGCCAGCGGATGGCCTATCTGAAAGCCGGGGGCAAAATCCAGCGTGCCTAACTGCGCCGCTACTGCTTTTTGAATCTCTTCCCGGTTATGGCCCGCCCCGCAGGTCCATAGGCCAGAGAGCGAATCAAACAGCTTGCGCCCCTGGTCATCAATGTAATAACGCCCTTCCGCCCCGGCAATCATGCGCGGGTTGGCGCGGAAATCGCGGTTCGCGCTGAACGGCATCCAGAAGTGCTGGTTGAGGGCGGTGCCCTGCTCATCGGCTGGGTACGCACGGGAAGTAGTGCGGTCTTTTAATCCGCTTTTTAATTCAAACATAGTGGCCAAGCTCCATCGCTAGAAGGCATGGGTTCAGCATGGGCCAGCCACCACGTTTGTAAAATCCAGTATTTCTTGAGTTCACGTTAAACGTTATTAACGTGAACCAACGTCTGCTACCGCACCGGCAACGGTGCGGTGCTCATAAATGACTTACAACACCACCTCAAACCCTTCAAACTTAGGCGGGCCAAGGTAGATGCCTTCCGGCGCTTTGGCGTTGGCGTGGGCTTTGCGGAAGGCCTCCGACTTCGTCCAGGCGCGGAAGGCCTCTTCGGATTCCCACACGCTGTGGGAGATAAACACGGTGTGGTCTTCCTGGCTTTCGCCCTGCAGCATTTGGAACTGCTTGAAGCCCGGCACTTCGTCCAAGTGGGAATCGCGGTTGCGCCATACCTCTAGAAAATCCTCTTCGCGGCCTGGGGCAATCCGAAAACGGTTCATGGCGATATACATAGTGGTTCTCCTGTGAGCGAGTGTGACTCAGTTAGTTACGCAAACAATCGCTTGATGGTAACGTCATCACTGCATCACGAATAGATAAGTGACGAACAGGCGTTACGGCTAATGGCTCAGGCACCCCTTCAGGTCGTTTGGTTCAAACGCGATTTACGTATTCACGATCACGCACCGCTGGCCAACGCCGCAGCGGCGGGCCCGGTGCTGCCGCTATTTGCCATCGAGCCTGGGCAGTGGCAAGCACCCGACAGCGCCCTACGCCACTGGCAGTTTGCCGCCGATTCACTGGTTGACCTTGCCCAAGCGCTCAACACCCTGGGCCGTAAGCGCTCCACCAACCTTGCAGTTACCCACAAAAAACCCACCCATCGCCAACAGCTTACGCTACCTGACGATGGGCGGGCTTAGTGCCGCTTAGAAGATTACTAGCTCAGCGCTTCCAACGACTCCTCAATAATACTCAACCCTTCCTCCAGCACCGCAGAAGAAACCGTCAGCGGCACCAGAATGCGGATGCTGTTGCCGTAGAAGCCACAGGAGAGCAGGATCAGGCCTTTCTCACGGGCTTTGGCGCAGAGCGCGCCAGTGAGTTGCGGGTCGGGCTTGCCGTCGCTGTTGAGCAGTTCGAACGCGGCCATGGCGCCGAGCTGACGGCCGTGGGCGACGGCGGGGAAGCGCTCTTCCCAGACGGCGAAACGTTCGGCCAGCATTTTGCCCATCTGCTCGCTGCGGGCCAGGATGTTCTCTTCTTCGATGGCGTCGATCACCGCCAGGGCTGCCGCGCAAGAAAGCGGGTTGCCGCTGTAGGTGCCGCCTAGAGAGTTGGGGCCGGAGGCGTCCATCACCTTGGCGGTGCCGACCACGGCAGAAAGCGGCATGCCGTTGGCAAGGCTCTTGGCGGTGGTGAGAATGTCCGCTTCGATGCCACTGTGTTCCAGCGCAAACAGCTTGCCGGTACGGGCAAAGCCGGACTGCACTTCGTCGGCGATCAGCAGAATGCCGTGCTCGTCGCACAGGGCGCGCAGCGCTTTCAGGTAATCCGGCGAGGCGATGTAAAAGCCGCCTTCGCCCTGTACCGGCTCGATCACGATGGCCGCCGTGCGGTGCGGGGCAATATCGGTTTTGAACAGCGTGCGAATGGCGTTCAGCGAGGCTTCTTCGCTGATGCCGTGCAGCGGGTTGGGGAACGGGGCGCGGAAGACGTCGCCCGGCATGGGGCCGAAGTCGTTCTTGTAGGGCAGTACCTTGCCGGTCATCGCCAGGGTCATCATGGTGCGGCCGTGGAAGGCACCGTCAAACGTGATGATGCCGGTGCGGCCAGTGGCGGCGCGGGCAATCTTCACGGCGTTTTCCAGCGCTTCGGCACCGGTATTCACCAGCATGGCCTTACGCTCGGGGCCGCGCACAGGGGTGAGTTCGCAGAGCTTTTGGCACAGCTGCACGTAGGGCGCGTAGGAGATGACCGCCGCGCTGGTGTGCATGACTTTCTTGAGCTGCGCTTCGACCGCCGCGACGATTTTCGGGTGGCGGTGGCCCAGGTTGAGCACGCCAATGCCGCCCGCGAAGTCAATCCAGCGTTTGCCGTCGGCGTCCCACAGTTCGGCGTTTTCAGCGCGCTCGGCAAACTGGGTGGTCGGCGTGGCGGCACCATTGGCCACGAAGCGGTTTTTCAGGTCGTTCAGTTCTTGGTTAGTCATCATCGTTCTCTTTATAAACCGCCAACGCAGACGTATTTCAGTTCAGTAAATTCATCCAATCCGTGGTGGGAACCTTCGCGGCCCAGCCCGGACTCTTTCACGCCGCCAAACGGCGCAAGCTCGGTGGAGATCAAGCCTTCGTTGACGCCCACCATGCCGTACTCCAACTGCTCCATGGTGCGCCAGATGCGGCGGTAATCCGTGGCGTAGAAGTAGGCGGCCAGGCCAAACGGAGTGTCGTTGGCCATGGCGATGGCTTCTTCATCGCGCTGGAAGCGGAACACCGGGGCCACCGGGCCAAACGTCTCTTCATCGGCCACGGCCATTTGAGTGGTCACATCCGCCAGCACCGTGGGAGTAAAGAAGCGATCACCCGCCGCGTGGGGCTGGCCGCCGCACAGTAGGCGCGCGCCTTTGTTCACCGCGTCGTCGACGTGGCGCTGCACTTTATCCACGGCGGCTTGGTTGATCAGCGGGCCGATGATGCTGCCTTCTGCCAGGCCGTCACCCACGTTGAGCGCGTTCACACGCTCGGTGAGCTTGGCGACGAAGGCATCGTAAATACCGTCCTGTACCAGGAAGCGGTTGGTGCACACGCAGGTTTGCCCGGCGTTGCGGAACTTGGAGGCGATGGCTCCGTTCACGGCGGCGTCCACATCGGCGTCGTCAAACACGATGAACGGCGCGTTGCCGCCCAGCTCCATGGCGGTTTTCTTCACCGTGCTGGCACACTGAGCCAGCAGGTGTTTGCCCACCGGGGTAGAACCGGTAAACGACACCTTGCGCACCCGAGCGTCGGTGGTAAGCACCTCGCCCACGGCGGCGGGTTTGGAAGCGGTAACCACGTTGATGGTGCCTGCGGGCAGGCCCGCTTCCAGCGCTAAATAAGCGGCGGCCAGCGCGGTCAGCGGCGTGGCTTCTGCTGGCTTGATGACCACGGTGCAGCCAGCGGCCAGGGCCGGGGCGCACTTGCGGGTAATCATCGCCAGCGGGAAGTTCCACGGGGTAATCGCCGCGACCACGCCCACCGGCTCGCGCAGTACCAGCAGGCGCTTATCCGCGCCGTGGCTAGGTAGAGTTTCCCCGGCCATACGCTTGGCTTCTTCAGCGAAGAACTCGATGAACGAGGCGCCGTAGGTCACTTCGCCTTTGGCTTCCGCCAGCGGCTTGCCCTGCTCTAGGGTCATCAGACGGGCTAGGTCGTCGGCGTGCTCATTGATCAGCTCAAACCAGCGGCGCAGTAGCGCGGAGCGCTGTTTCACCGGGGTGGCGCGCCACTCGGCACCGGCTTCGTAAGCGGCGGCCACGGCGTCGCGGGTGTCGTCGGCGCTTAAATCCGCCACGTGGGCGATGGTTTCGCCGGTGGCGGGGTTATCGACGGCAAAGGTCTGCTGGCCTTTGCGCCACTGCCCACCCACCAGGGCCGGTACGGCATCGTGCAACCACTGTTCGATAAAGCTCATAGCGTGCTCCTTTAAAGTGTTGGAACGGCTTACAGGTCAGCCATCATGTGTTGGTCGCTGTAGGCCCGGCCGTAGGTGCGCAGGGCATGGATGTAAAGCCCCACCCCCAGCAGCGACCAGCCCGCGAAGATCGACCACTCTGCGCCGCTCAGTGCCGCCGGGCTACCGGGCAGGTAGAGGCACGCCATGCCGAAAGAGAGGACGACCGCCAGGGTGCCGCACAGCTTGCCGTGGCGAATGCGGAACGGGCGCGGCATATCCGGCTCACGAACCCGCAGCACTACAAAGGAGACGGCCACGAACAGGTAGGCAATCACGATGCCCAGGCCACCGGCGTTGACGATCCACACCAGCGCGGGGCGGCCGAAGAACGGGGCGATACAGGAGAGGAAGCCCATCAGGAAGATGGCGTTAGTGGGCGTTTTATAGCTCGGGTGCAGCTTGGCAAACGGTGCAGGCAGCATGCCCGCACGAGCCAGGGCGTAAATGGCCCGTGAACCGCCGATGTAGAAGGCGTTCCAGCTGGTGATGATGCCCGCAATACCGGCCAGTATCATTAAGTTGCTGGCCCAGGGGGCGTTGAACAGGCTGCCCATGGCATCCGGCACGCTCAGGGAACTCGCGGCCAGCTCGGTGCTGTTCAGGGCAAGGCTGGTGGCCAGAATAATTAGCGCGTACCACACCACCGCCAGGATCACCGACATCATCAGCACTTTGCCGATGGCTTTATAGGGCAGGTTAATCTCTTCGGCGGCTTGGGGAATGACGTCAAAGCCCACGAACAGGAACGGCACCATGACCAGCACCGCGACAATGCCCGCCACCACGCCGGTATCGGCCTGGGTGAACAGCGGCATCATGTTGATGGTTTCGCCTTCAAACAGCGCGCCCGTGACAAACAGCACGCCAACCAGCAAAATCATGGCGGTCACGACTTTTTGGATCAGCGCGGCGGTAGTCACACCGAAGTAGTTGATAATCATCATGGCGAGCGAGCCGCCAACACCGACAGCAACCCACGTCGCTTTGACTTCCCAGCCCGCGATGGTCCATAAGTGGCCAACCGCATAGTTTGGCGCTAGGTGCTCAATCACGGTGGGCAGCGCCACGGCTTCAAAGGCCACCACGCTTAAATAGCCTAAAATAATCGCCCAGGTGCATAAGAAAGAGGGCAAGTGACCTAAAGCGCGGTAGCTGTAAACATGCTCGCCGCCTACTTTGGGCATGGCGGAAGCCAGCTCAGCGTAGGTCAGGCCCACCATGATGATCGCTAAACCGCCGATAATAAACGCTAAAATAGCGCCTACGCTGCCAGCGGATTGAATCGCGGTGCCGGTTAATACAATCCAGCCCCAGCCAATCATCGCGCCGAAGGCGAGGGCTAATACGTCGCCGCGGGCCAGTACCCGGACGAGCTTATCCTGTTCAGAAGAGGGAGTGGTCATCGCACAGTGTCCTGCAGGTTATTGGATGTTGTCATAGGCGCTCTGAGGCGCAGTATCCTGATTCCGGTGACGGAATAGTTACACGCTAGCAGGCGGCGGTCAGAACGCGAATGCACCACTTTGGCGTTCGACTAGACCACTTTTTCAACGCACCAAATAAGTGCATAGCTGACATAATGCTTTCGTCTAAACGCCTGATGGCAGCGGGCTTCACGCGGAAAAGGGGGCGTTGATATGGATCGCCAGCAGGTCTTGCACCAATTTATGCAACTTTATGCACTCCAACCGGAGCGGCTGAGTAAGCAGGTGCGCATTGAGCAGGCGCTGCGCCAAGCCATTACGCAGCAGTGGCCCAGCGGGCTGCGTTTGCCTTCTCATCGGGTGTTGGCGGATGCCATTCAGGTGGCGCGCCAAACCCTGGCCCTGGCGATTGGCACGCTGTTGGAAGAGCAGCTGCTGACAACCGCCCACGGCCAAGGCACCTGGACCTGCAAGCCGGCAACGCCACCGCCCGATGCCCCCGCCAATGTGCAGTTATCTCAGCGCGCCCAGCGGGTGCTGCAAGGCCCTGGGGCCAGCATGATTCAGAGCGGGGCTTTCGTGCCCGGCATTCCGGATATCGCCCAATTCCCCATGCGCAAATGGCGGCAGCTCTACGCCAGCGTGACGGTGCCGCAAAATGCGCTGCTGCTCTCCTACTCCACCGGCGGCTACGGCCCGCTGAAACGGGCGATTCGTGATTTTCTGGCCCGCTGGCGGGATATTCATTGCGATACCGAGCAGATCATCATTACTGATGGCACCCACAACGGCATCGAGCTGTGCGCCGTTGCCCTGGCGGATGTGGGCGATACGGTGGCCATGGAGTCGCCCTGCTATTGGGGTGCGCGCAACGTGTTTACCGCCGCCGGGCTGAACATCGAAATGCTGCCGTGGCGGCCTGAAGCGGGTCATGCCTTACCGGCTACTCCCGGCCCCGTGGCGCTGGCTTACCTCACCGGCTCGCACCACTATCCGCTCAGCGTGCCGACCAGCGCCGAGCATAAACAGCGGCTGTGTGAGGCGTTATCGCCCACCTACGTGGTGGAAGATGACTATGAATTTAACCGCGACGACCACCCCAACCTGCTGTTTGATGCCCACTCTGAGCGCCATTTGCTGGTAGGCTCTTTCTCTAAGATGATGTTTCCCGGCCTGCGGCTGGGCTACTTGGTGGTGCCGCGGCATTTGGCAGGTCCCATGAACCGTCTGCGCAGCGAGCTGTTTCGCGAGGGCCGTATGCTGGACCAAGCCGTACTGGCCCAGTTTATTTTTGATGGTGATTTGGATGCCTGGTGTCGGCGCATTCAGCGGGACTATTTAGGCCGCCAACAGGTGCTGCACGACCAGCTGCGCTCGCTGCCCCAGGTGCGCTCGGTGTCGGCTCCCAGCAGTGCCATCAGCCTGTGCGTGGAGTTCGAGCCGGGCATTAACGATGTGGCCATCGCGCAATCGTTGCTGAAAGAGCACTTGATCGTGCGGCCGTTAAGCCCGGTGTGTGCTTCCTCGGACCCCCGCGTTGGTTTGGTGATGGGGGTGGGCATGCTCTCTGGTGAAACGTTGGTGCGCGAGGCACAGCGCCTGCGCCGCTGCCTGGAGCCGCTGCTGCGCTAAGCGGCCCAGGTACTTTATCCGTCAGTACACTAAACAACACGAAACTAACATGACTTATCCACAAGGACCGTCCTATGCATCGCCCTGTTGATAGCGTTTGGGTCTCTACTTTCTCTGCTGCTTCTACCGCTTCGCTCCGCGGATGGCTGACCGTCGCTGCCCTACTGCTGCTCTCTGGGTGCGCGACCTTTGCGCCCAGCCCGCCGGAGGATCAGACCAATATCTGCGAGATTTTCCGCGAACAGCCTAGCTGGTACGACTACGCGCAAGAGTCTGAAGAGAAGTGGGGAACGCCCATCGCGACCCAAATGGCGTTTATTCAGCGGGAGTCCTCGTTTCGCAGCCACGTGCGCCCAGACCGCAAATACTACCTTGGCTTTATTCCCGGCCCGCGCCCCTCTTCCGCCAAAGGCTACGCCCAAGCCCAAGACCCGGTGTGGGGTGAGTACGAAGACCAAGCGGGCAGCCTATTTGCCCGGCGCACGCATATGAAACACGCCACCGATTTCATTGGCTGGTACAACGCCCGCACTCGCGCGCAAACGGGCATTTCGCTCAACAATCCTGAGCACCTCTATTACGCCTACCACGAGGGTGCAGGCGGCTATCAGCGAGGCACTTATCGCAGTAAACCCCAGGTGCTCAACGCAGGCCGCCAAGTGGCGAGCCTCTCCAGCCGCTACCAGGCCCAGCTCAACAGTTGCCAGGCAGAGTTCCAGTGCCGCAAGTTCTATCAGGTGTGGCCATTCTGTCGTAGCTGAGGGCGTCTTTCATGACACTGTTAATGGGATTCGCCTTTGTCGGCGTGGTGTTTTTCACTTCCATGCTCTCCGGCGTATTTGGTATGGCGGGCGGGCTGGTGTTGCTGTGGTTCCTGCTGGTGATATTCCCCGCCAGTACTGCCATGGCCGTGCATGGCGTTATCCAGTTAACGTCCAATGCCTCTCGGGCGTGGCTTTCGCGGCGCTTTATTGTTTGGCGCATTGTGGCGCTCATGGCGCTGGGCGTGCTCAGCGCGGCTGGGCTTCTGCTGCTGTTTAACTACACGCCCAATGCGGCCACTGTTTCTTTATTGATCGGGCTGCTGCCTATTTTGGTATGGACGCCCAAGCACTGGTTCCAGCTAGACGCTCATCGCGCCAGCCACGCGTTTTGCTGCGGCATCGCCTCTGGCGGCCTCACGATTGCCGCCGGGGTCTCCGGCCCGCTGATCGATATCTTCTTTGTGCGCTCGCAGATGGACCGCCGCCAAGTCGTCGCTACCAAGGCCATGATTCAAGTGGTCGCCCACTCCATCAAAATCCTCTTCTACTTAGGTGCCGCCCTTGCGCTCAGCGTGGGTGAGTGGAGCATCGTGCTACTGGCCGCCCCGTTTGCCATGCTGGGCACCCAAACCGGCACACGGATTCTGCACCGCCTGACCGACGCCAACTTCCGCACCTGGACCCGCTGGATCGTCACCGGCATTGGGGTGTTCTACTTCCTGCAGGGGGTGTACCTGCTCAGCCGCTAAGCGTTGGCGGTACCACCACTCCTCATTCGTTCATAGCCTGTAATTGACACCGCGATTGAGTAAGGCTATCTTCTCCAAAAGATGCAAATGAGAAACACTCTCTTTTTAGCCAGCACATTGGTAGATAAAGAGCCGTTGAGGTAAAGGGACGTCACATGACCAGTGAACAGCGCCAGCTTCGTCAAACCCTGCTGTTTTTACGCACATCGTTTGAAGCCGTTCAGCACTCGATTGCCGGACGGCTAGAAGATCCGCTGCCCTGCTGGCTAGACACCAGCATGCTCTCAATGCTCTCCCGAGAGCTGACCCGCTGCTGCCAGCAGGCCAAGCCGCTGTTCGCGCCTGCGGTCGTGGAGCAGCTATTCATCGCCTCCCAACAGTGCGACCTGCTGCTCAAACAGTGTCCCGGCGTACTCAGCAGCGCCGTCTGCCACCGCCAACTCAGCGCGATCATGCTGCCGCTCACCAGCGCCATTAGCCAAATCGATACGCCGGTTAAGCGTCGCTGGCCTTGGGCGAAATGGAAGTAACTCACCTCTGACCAGTTACCTTCTATTCGTTCACAGTTTCGAAGCTTGCCAACGCTGAGCGCAGGTTTTCCATAATCTCCTCTGCTAATACCTCAGGCTCTGGCAAATTTTCCAGATCCGTCATTGAGGCATCGCGAAGCCAGAAGATATCAAGGCTCGCTTTATCTCTCGCCAATAACTCTTCTCGATCAAAAGCGCGCCACCGTCCAGCTGACGTTTCTTCGCTCCAGGTGGGCGTTCGTTCATGGCGATTGCTGGTGTGGTAACAGGCAATAAAATCTTCTAAATGAGTGTAGGTAAGAGGCTTCTGCTTCAGCGTGTGATGCACATTGGTTCGGTAATCGTAATACCAGACCTTGGAAGTTTGCGGGTCAGGGCTAGCAGGACGGTTATCGAAGAAAAGAACGTTCGCCTTAACCCCCTGCGCGTAGAAAATACCGGTCGGTAACCGCAAAATGGTGTGCAGATCTGTGGTTTGAAGTAGCTTGCGGCGAATCGTTTCGCCTGCACCGCCTTCAAACAGCACGTTATCAGGCACCACAACGGCTGCTCTACCCGTCGTTTTTAGCATCGTACGAATGTGCTGAACAAAATTAAGCTGCTTGTTCGAGGTGGACGCCCAGAAATCCTGACGATTGTAGTTGAGCTCCTCAGATGTCTGCTCGCCTTCGGCATTGGTGAAACTCATTGAGCTTTTCTTGCCGAATGGTGGGTTCGCCAATACGTAATCAAAGGTTTCATCAGATGGTGATACTAGTGCATCGGCGGGAGATACCAGCGATTCGCCGGTAATTTCACCGATCCCATGCAAGAACATGTTCATCAGGCAGAGCCTACGAGTGCCCGCAACAATTTCGTTACCAAAAAAGGTCGAGTGTTTGAGAAAGCTCTTCTGATCCTTGTCCAGGGCATAATTTTCAGAGTTAGTCAGGAAGTCATGAGCTGCCAGAAAAAAGCCACCGGTGCCACATGCGGGATCGGCGATTGTTTTGCCAGGCTCAGGGCGAACGCATTCCACTATCGCGCGAATCAAAGCACGAGGAGTGAAATATTGGCCCGCTCCAGACTTGGTATCTTCGGCATTGCGTTCCAGCAGGCCTTCATAGATATCGCCCTTCACATCAGCGCCTAACATCACCCACTTCGTGCCGTCTACCATATCGATCAGACGGTACAGCTTGGCTGGGTCAGTGATCTTATTTTGCGCCTTGGTAAATATCTGACCCAGCATGCCTTTCTGTTCGCCCAACTTGCGCAGCAGAGTGACGTAATGCACTTCTAGTTCCGCGCCGCGCAAGCGTGTCAGGCTCGCCCAGTCGTATCCTTCGGGAATGCCCACATGGCGATTGTAAGGCGGCTTGGCGTATTCATCCGCCATCTTGAGGAAGATGAGATAAGTCAGCTGTTCCAAATAATCGCCATAGCCCACACCGTCGTCGCGCAGCGTGGTGCAAAAACTCCAGACCTTGGAAATAATGGGGGCAGTGTTCATTAGTGCGTATCCTTGGGTGCAAGCACTTGCTTGCCTAGATCGGTTAATCGATATTTTTGTGTGGGGCTACGTGGCGAGTCAGGTTGTGTCATTTCAATCAATCCCGAATCAAGCAGTGGATTCAGCGCAGCCGCGTGGGGTTTTGAACGGTTGATATGCCCCATGGTGTGCATCAAATACATGGTAGGGTCACACAATATAAGAGCATATCTACTTGATCCTTACTTAGCCCCTGCTTAGTCCCTGCTTGTTCAGTAGCTTCAACACCGCTTATTCAATAACAACTGTCATACCAATTTGGCTTGCCACCGGAGTGTACAAGTCGATATCAACCCCAGGGGCACTTATCGAAACAATAAGCGAATATCGCACTCGTTGGTCGTATCGTTCGAGTACAGGCCTTGTTTTCCACCACCCCAATGAAGGATAAACCGCAATAGCACCTCGGCTGGCCAAATCGGCCGCACTGCCTTTCCAGATATCAGAATGCATTGAGCCTTTATGCCGATTCTTTTTACCGATTACCCAAGAAGGATCGTTATCGCTTTTTGTAATGCGCGCCTCATCGTCTCTAGCCGCTGCGTTGATGCGCGCCCTGAAATCATCTTCACTCTCCAGGGGGCGTTTTACATCAAAACGAAGGCCGTGAGATTCATATCGATAACGCGAGGTAACACCGCGCGCAGAGGGGTTAGGCTCAATGAAATATGAAAGCGTCACTCTCATTTCAACTAGCGTTTCGCCCAGTGCTTCAAGCTCATCCAATGGCCAGGGAAGACGATGAAGGTTCATGTCCCTTAGCTTTGGTTCTTTTCCATCTTCGCGCTTGAATGGGCGAAGCGATTCTTCACAAATCATTGTTAGTGAGTTGTTTGCGCTCCAAAGCGCTCGTTCCACATTCGGTTCGCCGAAACCACAGTGTCTTACCAACTGGGTCATTTGTGCCTTGGAAGGAACGCCCCGAGCGGGTAAGAACATGCGTTTCATTGCGTCGGTCCATTGTGCTGAATGCACAATGAGGCCACGCACGGTTTCCGGCCAAAGCTCAGGATAACGGGCCATTAACTGGGCCGCCATCCTTGCACAAAGTGCAGAGGCAGCACTGGTCGCATTCGCTGAAGTGAATAAGCGCTCATTCGGATGAGCATGAGTGGTCAGCAAGCTTAAGCTTGTCATCCATGCGGCACCTAAGCCATCTTTTGCAGCATTTCCTCCTTCGAACACCACATCTGGCTTTAGGGGCCAATGTGGCTGCCAAGTTTGAGAAGTGGTGCTGAAAGGGCTTAATCCCCCCTCTTCGGCAATGGGCGTGTAATGTTCAGTATCCGGCTCTGTAATTCTGACCAATTGGGTCATAGCACCCACTGTCAAAACATTCCACGCTTGCGCAGGATCATGTATCGCATCAGAAGAATTGCTATCTGGGTATTCCATCCAGGCATTCGGGTCTTTAATGTTTCCGGCCGAAACGACAAACAATCTAGGCGTTTCGCCCTGTTCGTCAACATCATAAGCAAGTCTATCTAGCGCAGCTGACCATGCAGACGGGCGACCTCGGTCGCGATTATCTTTAGCCGTAATGGCCATACTAAAAACGCGCTTCCGGTGTGGTGCTGTCACAGCGGGGCGACCCACTGCTTCCGCCGTCAGGTAACCGTGGTGTTGGGCATCGCCGCCGTTATAACCATCGTGCGGAATCAATTTCACCGATTCGAGACGATGGGAAATCGAGACCGGATGTTGAGCAGATAAGACATCGGCTAAATTACCTAAAACGGCAATACCCGCCATACCTGTGCCATGCCCATCAGCATCATCAATGCCCCAGACTGGCTCCACACTATGTTGATCAGCATCAGAAACAAAGTACCGGAGCAACGGATGACCATTATTAACGCCGGTATCTAACAGGCATACATAAGGCACATCTCTATGTTCAGCTGGCACTGTAAGCCTAGCAACTAGATCATCAGCCCACTCTGGTTGCTCACCAGGAGGAATAGAATCAAAGAATTCTGCCGTTTCTTTGGCACGCCGCAATTCAGCGATGCTGTTCAACGTCAGCATCGATCGTTTCATCTGTCCTACTGAGCCATACATAAGTAACACTGACCGTTCGGGGAAATATAACTCCCCCGGTGCCAAGCGGAAGTTCAGGCCAACGGCCGTCTGCCTGAATTGATTGATAACCGCCTGCCTATCATCACCCCTTGTTGGCAGCCAAACTTCCCACCAAAGCTCCTCAGCATCGGCTTTTGGCATGGCATCCGGGGTATCTGTCCATAAGGCATGCAGGGTTGCAGCACGAATTTCGGAAATTGCATTAATCAACTTACTATGCGCTGGGCCACTCTTATTATCTTTGCTTTGATCAAGATAAGCGCTGATACGCTTTTCAAAAAAATCGAGTTTTCCATCGGGCACAAATACAGTGGCAAACGTCTTGCTGCCATCTTGTCTGACGTTGCGAAGCTCAATGCCCGAAGACTCGCGCGCAAGGGATTCAAAGGCCAGCTCAACATCGGGAAAGCTTTCAAATTCAATTTGAAGACCCACCCCCTCATCAATACCGGCTTGATGCTGCTGCTCTACGGC
Organism: Halomonas sp. Ps84H-12; assembly: GCF_024124725.1. Lineage (NCBI taxonomy): Bacteria > Pseudomonadati > Pseudomonadota > Gammaproteobacteria > Oceanospirillales > Halomonadaceae > Halomonas > Halomonas sp. Ps84H-12. The sequence continues at coordinate 18,392 of NZ_JAMXSJ010000013.1, forward strand.
GCCTTCCAAGACCGGTGTTAATTGCTGAAGCTTGTGTAACAGCGCACTGCCATGCGTTTGTCGATCTCTGGGTGGAGTGTCGCTACCACCGCCACCTGAAGGGGGCGATACAAAGCGTTCTGTTTGACCATTATTCTGAAAAATGAAGTGTGGGCGGTTCTTCCTCTCGTTATCCGGCATGCGATGTCCTTAACTTCAGCTTATTTTATTCAACCGATTGGAAAGTTGCCGACGCTCTTCCAACGCATGGGATATATCTTTTTCATGAATTTTTTCAGCACGTTCAATCAAGGCCGTTTTCAAGACTTCATCCGCCGCTCGGGCCAATTCGGCATAACTAAGGCCCAGCGCTTTCGATGCCAAGCGCTTCCATGAAGTATTTTTTACCGCCAAACGGTGTAAGCGCGATTTTAATATGCTGGCGATGTGCACTTCGTCGGGAAGCTCGTAATGCAGCAGATCATCAAACCGACGAAACAGCGCGTTATCTAAAATATCTGGATGGTTAGTGGCACCAATGATGAGGCTGTGCGAGTCATCTTGTTCGATCATTTGCAAAAAGCTATTCAATATCCGCCGAACTTCACCAACATCATTTGCTAAGCCTCGCTGGGAACCAATAGCATCAAACTCATCAAAAAAATACACGCCTCGGGTCTGATGGGTCGATTCAAAGATTTGTCTCAGCTTGGCTGCTGTTTCACCCATGAACTTGGTGATCAGGCCATCAAGCCTAACTTGAAAAAGAGGAAGGCCAAGCTCACCCGCCAGAACCGAAGCAGTCATCGTTTTGCCGGTTCCAGGCGGCCCAACCAGCAGTATTTTTCGTCTTGGCTGCAAACCATGCGAGAGGATTTCGGCCGCATGCTTCTGCTCGCGAATAATGCGATGTAACTGCTGTTCCAAGTCCTCATCTAACACCATATCGACTAGGCGCGATTTGGGATAGCTCACGCTGAGCAGGTTAGCTAATTCTCCCCGTGGCTTGCTGATGGGAACGGTTTTGCCTTCAGAGGCTATATGTCGACGAGATTTGGCCTGGTCGACAAGGGAGCGAATTTCTTCAGCCAGTTTCCCATGGCCCAGCTTTGCTTCGTGCGCTGCCACCTGCATTGCCACAGAATAAAAGCGCGAGTCATTGCCCTCCAGATGCGACTGAAGTAACGCTTTTAATTGATTTGCACTGGCCATGAGATTGCCCTCCTTGATACAGCATGAGTGTACCTTGAAAGCACTAGGTTCTCGACGACTTCGATCATGCAGATGCCTTTTGGGCAGCGTTACGTCTACGCTTCGAGCTTGGCTTACGTGCACCCTGGTCTGCAGCTTTCTCCGCCTTAATACGTGCCAGCAACTCGCTAGCCGGCTCATCCTTGGGGTCTTGTGGCACTAACTGGCCAGAAAACGCTTTTTTCAGAATAGATTGGCGCAGAACGCTAGAACGGATGAGCGCTGCGTCTATATCGGCTTCCAGAGCATCGGCCGCATCAAGCTTTTCGTCCAGGAGGCAGATGATTTCGGCTTGTTCGGCATGATTGAGCGGGAAAGAAATGCCCACCGACTTGATCTTTCCATGATTTAAAGAGATGCCACTATCTGAAATCCCCGATTTCAGCGCGTCGATCTCGCGCAAAGTGTCTGGGGAGTTGAGCGCATATTCAAGCAAATGCGGAGCAATTACTGTTTCATCGCAGCGAAACCTATACACGGTATCGCATAGCATTATGCGATACCGTGTTTTTCTGACGAGGCAGACGACACCCGTACGAACCCTTGGTCCTTTTCTGGTCATCAGAAAATCGCCAACTTGAATCTCAATTTCCGGCCTTGGTTTGAAGTGATCAGGAAGGCGTTTAAGCTCAGTGTCACTGTATTTAAGATGTTGAACTGCGGTGGTCTTCACAACTGACCAGTCGTCTTCCCCAACCGCTTGATTGCCATCACATTTTGGGCTCCAGCCCTGCTGAACCCCTCCGATCAAACTACCTAAAGGTATCACCACCCAAGCTTTTTCATCAATTTGAATAGTCTTGGTGTCGATTTCCTGTAACCGCTTCGGCTTCGCAGGCTTCTTGCCGAATTCGCAACCAGCGCGCCAGTCGGCGAGAGCCTCTTGCCAGTCGTCCAACGCAGCTTTATAACGAGTTTCACGCTCAGCCTGAATGCGGGCAAGCAACGTTTCAGTATCTTCCAGCTTGTCGGCATTTTTTTCACGCCAGTCAGCGGTGAGGCGGCCTTCAAAGGCGGATTTCAGCAATGACTGACGATAGAGGCCGAGGGTGTTTTTTGCTGCTTGCAGACTCTCGACGCCCTTGTCGATCTCGTCAAAAAGCGTTTCGATTTTTTCTACGATGCGTTGTTGCTCGTGGACTGGAGGGACTACGACTGGGAGTTGCCCGAAGCGCGAGTGTGTCAAATTCAAGCCGCTATCATTAATTCCCGTCTTCATCGCATCAATGCGGAGCTGAGTATCGTGCCGCCGAATGAAGTAAGACAGATACCTTGCGTCTAAAATCTCTGGGTGAGGTCGGAAACGATACATCTTCCCTGACATCATGAGCCGAGGCCTAGTGTTTTCGACAAGGCAGGCCACGCCGCATCGATTACGCGGCCCCGCGCACGTCATAAGTATATCCCCGGGCTTTATCTCGATCTGAGGGCGCGGATCCAGCTTCTTGGGTAGCGCCTTATTTTCATCGGCCCGAAACTCCCCGTGCTGAATAGCGGTGGTTTTGACAACACCCCATTCGCTGTCATCTGCAGGGCGGCTCTCGCACTGTGGACTCCAACCTTGTTGGAATGGATTTCCATTATCTTGTGGCACTACTAGCTCAGCGATTGCTGCGGTAATCCAGGTGGCTGGTAAACCTCTCATGCCGAGAGCGCCTTATTAATTTCAGTCATCATATCGTCCATATTATCGCCAAAGAGGGCGTACATTTGCCCCAGGCCACCCCGGCTGTCAAACGGGGCCATATCGAGATCGTCGCGTTCGATGGTAAATGAGGTGGCGAGGTGGTCGCGGATCATACGTAGCCACTCCATCTGTTCTTCAGTGAATTTTTCGCCGTGACCTGCATGGCGGTTCAACACCCAGTTCTGGAAGTTGCGCCGCACCCGCTCAGTGTGTGGCGTCAGCGTCGCGTCCAGCCCCGTTACTCGGCGAATGAGTGCCACGAGCGCGGTAAGATCGCTGGCAGGGTTGCTGCCTTTATACTCATCCAAGTGTGCATAGGCCTGCCACACGGTCAGTGGTGCCAGTCGCGGGCGATCATTGGTAAGCTTCTGCAGCACGTCCTTGATCATCGCGTAGGTGACTTCTGAGCGGCGAGCGGGGGTGTTGAAATAGATGGTCAGCGCCTCTATCTGGTCGCGGTTTTCATCAAGATACGCCTCGAACTCCCGGGTAATCTGTTGTGCGTTTTCCGCCACACTGCCAGCCCATTCGGTGCGCAGTAGTGTATCAAGATTTTCGTGGTCGATGGTCTGTTCGTTATCGCGACGGACGGTATCCATCAAGTTAATCAGCGGGCCAGTGAATATGTTGGCCGCCTGTTTGATGCGCACTTCCCGAGCTGTTTGCATGGCAGCATCATCAGGCTCTGGGTGGCCAGCGGCTTTGGCATCAGCCTCTACTTTGTCGGGGTCGATGGCATTGAATAAGTCACTCACAATGGCGGCAAGCGAAGTGCCTGCTTCCGCAGTAATTTTCTGATGGTCGTCAGCGCTTAACTTGTGATCGAGCCGTGCCAGTCGAGCTGCTAGCGAACTCACCGTCTCTTCGGAACGGTCGCCCATCATCAGCCCCATGGCGAGATCTTTAAACGGGATAGAGGGCTTGGAATCTAAAGGCTGACTGGCGGTTTTAAGTGATTTGGTCACACCTACCGCATCCACAATCACATAGTGGGTTTTGGCTTGAGCGGAAGGCGACACCTTTTGAAGATCATCGGCTTTCATCACACGGGTGCCACGCCCTTTCATCTGCTCGAAGTAGTTTTTCGATTTTACGTCGCGCATGAACATCAAGCATTCAAGTGGCTTCACATCGGTGCCGGTGGCGATCATATCTACGGTCACCGCGATGCGCGGGTAGTAGTCATTACGGAAGGCCGAGAGCGAAGATTTCGGATTCTTTGCGCCGTTGGTGATCTTGCGACAGAAGTCGTTGCCTTCGTTAAACTCCTGGCGGACGGTTTGGATGATATCGTCGGCATGGCTATCCGTTTTGGCAAAGATCAGCGTTTTAGGCAGTTCCTTGCGGCCAGGGAATATCTCGGGCCACTTATCGTGGAAAGCACGAATTACGGTGCGGATCTGATCAGGGTTAACGACAGAACGGTCGAGCTGGGTCGCTGCGTAGGCTAGCTCGTCGTCCTGGGTTTCCCAGCGTTTAGCGCGGGTATCGCGTTGGCGTTTTTCGATCAATTGTTCCGGCTTGAGCGTTTCACCCTTCTGAGTGATTTCCGTCTCGATCAGATAGACGTCGTTGCCCACGTTAACCTTGTCAGCAACGGCATTTTCATGGGTGTATTCGCTAACTACATTTTTCTGAAAGAAGCCGTAAGTGCGGTTATCCGGCGTCGCGGTGAGGCCAATCAGGTAGGAATCAAAATACTCAATCACCTGACGCCATAAGTTGTAGATAGAGCGGTGGCATTCGTCGATGACGACAACATCGAAGTATTCCGGTGGCAGCTTAGGGTTGTAAACAACCGGCACCGGCTCCTTGGGTCGCCATGTGTGTTCAGCGGGATGCTCTTCTTCCGCCCCTTCGCTTAATTCTTCACCCTTGAGTGTGGCGTACATGCGCTGGATCGTCGAGATTACAACCTGGTTATCGCTTGCGATAGAAGGCGAGTTGAGCCGTTGAACGTTATAAAGCTCAGTGAATTTGCGGTTGTCATCGTTGGGGATGAACGCCATAAATTCTTGCTCGGCCTGTTCGCCCAGGTTCTTGGTATCAACCAGAAATAGAATGCGGCGCGCTCCCGCATGTTTTAGCAGTCGGTACGCCTGAGTGATGGCGGTGAATGTTTTGCCTGACCCTGTCGCCATCTGTACAAGTGCACGGGGTTTGTCTGCCTTGAGTGAAGCTTCTAGGTTGGTAATGGCCGTAATCTGACAGTCGCGCAAACCTTCATGATTGAGCGAAGGAAGCGAGGCAAGGCCAGAGCGAAAAGAGTGTGGAGCTTGTAACCATACGCTCAGCGTTTCTGGCCGATGAAAGCTAAACACTTCTCGTGAACGAGGTACCGGGTCTTGAGTACTGGTAAAGCGTGTCACCTGCCCCGTGCACTCGTAGATAAAAGGAAGTGACTCATTGAGCGTCACCCATTTTAACTTGGCATTGGCATAACCTGCCGACTGCTCTTCCACCGAGGTTAGCCACGCACCCCAGCTATCGGGCTTGGCTTCGATAATGCCAACCGCTTGCCGATCAACAAACAGTACATAGTCGGCTGGGCCAATCGACGTCTGATACTCGCGTACGGCGATGCCCAAACCCGCATTAAAATCGAGTGTATCCTTATCTTGAACGTGCCAACCGCATGCCCGCAAGCGCTTATCTATCTTGTCCCGAGCCGCTTGCTCGGGCGTTTGGTTGCCGTCATAGCGCACGCGTTAGCCCCTATCATGTTTAAGTTAACCTCATGATGTAGAACGGTGCTGGCAAATGCAATTCTGCGATGAAAGACCTCACCAGAGTCACTCTCCACCGCCTTGCCCCCTCCTCAACCCCGCCTCATTTACTCGGCGGGGTTTTGTTTTGCTCGTCCGTCCCCATTAACTAGGGCATAGCATCGTTGTTGGCGCTCACTAGTAAACTGGTCTATTCTGTTTGCCACGATGATACCCACTGCTGCAAAGGAGTTTTTCCCTATGGCGTACGAGACGCTGTTTACCCCCACCACGCTAGGTAGTTTGACCATTCCTAACCGCGTCATCATGGCGCCGCTGACCCGTTCGCGCACGCCGGATAGCGTGCCGGGTAAAATGCAGGAAGCCTATTACGGCCAGCGTGCCGGTGCGGGCCTGATCATTAGCGAAGCCACCAACATTTCTCCCACTGCCCGTGGTTATGTGTACACGCCCGGCATTTGGACCGACGAGCAGGAAGCAGGCTGGAAAGGCGTCGTGAATGCGGTTCACGCCAAGGGTGGCCGTATTGCGCTGCAGCTGTGGCATGTGGGCCGCGTTTCCCATGAGATGGTGCAGCCGAACGGCCAGCAGCCGGTAGCTCCCAGCGCGCTGAAAGGTGAAGGCGCTCAGTGCTTTGTTGAATTCGAAGACGGCACCGCTGGTCAGCACCCCACCAGCACGCCGCGTGCGCTGGAAACCAACGAGATTCCTGGCATCGTGGATGATTACCGCCAAGCGGCCATCCGTGCCAAGCGCGCCGGGTTCGATATGGTCGAAGTCCACGCTGCCAACGCTTACCTGTTGAACCAGTTCCTGGCCACCGGCACCAATAAGCGCACCGACCAGTACGGCGGTTCGCTGGAAAACCGTGCCCGATTCCCGCTGGAAGTGGTCGATGCGGTCGTGGAAGTGTTTGGTGCTGAGCGTGTCGGCATCCGTATGACGCCGTTCATCGAGCTGTTCGGCTTGACCGACGACGAACCGGAAGCGATGGCGTTCTACATGGCCGAAGAGCTTTCCAAGCGCGGCCTGGCCTACCTGCACCTGAACGAGCCCAACTGGGCAGGTGGCGATATCACTTTTCCCGATGGTTTCCGCGAGCAGATGCGCGAGCGCTTCAGCGGCAGCCTGATCTACTGCGGCAACTACGACGCCGAGCGTGCCGAAGCGCGCATCAAGGAAAACACCGCCGATGCCGTGGCCTTTGGCCGCCCCTACATCGCCAACCCCGATTTGCCGGAACGCTTCCGTGTGAACGCCCCGCTCACCGAGCCGAACCATGAAACGTTCTATGGCGGCGATGAGAAGGGCTACACCGATTATCCTTTCCTGAATAACGGTTACGACCGTATCGGCTAAACGTTTCAGGCCAACGCGTGCTCAGGGTTTCCCCACTTGGGGGAACCCTGAAGCATGAAAAGCATCACTCAGGTGGTGCTTTTTTATGCCTTGAGCGCGTGAAACACTGTTAATCTGTTGATTCTATCGTTTTAACGCGATATCCCTACTGCTGGATAGGTCGCTCATGTTCGGCTCTTTGCTGGCGCTGCTCGTCTCGCTACTGCTGGTGGGAGCCGCCGCCATGACAGGGCACGCTTTCGCCCCCGACGGCTGGCGGGTCTACATGACCGAAGATGCGCCTCTGCGCGGTGCCAGCCTGGCCGTCTATGGCGCTCAATGCTTCCATCTGGCGGTTGAATAGCGCCTAGGCGTTAACGGACAACAGGGATTCACTCCATGGATATGACTTCTCTTCCCGTACTGCTGGCTTTCGCCTCCTTGTTACTGGGCGTGGTGGCCGCGTTGATCTTCATCTACGTCGTCATGCCCAAGCGGCGGCGTGCCAGGGAAAAAGCCGTAGAGCCCAACCCCGCCGTGGCCAAGGACACCACGCCCCCGCCCGCTGAAGAGCCTCCGCCGCCGCCGTCAACCAAACGAACCGGCAAGGTAAAACAGCATTCGCTATTCGTCATCTTCAATCAGCCGGATGCCTCGACCGATGCCCGACTGACCGAGTGGCTGAGGGAAAAAGGCGCCCATTACGATGCCATCAAGAAAGTCTTTCTGATCGACGGCCAGCAGCCCTCCAACCCCGTCACCGTGGCCAATGCTTTTCCGCCGGGGGAAATGCCCGACCTGCTGAGGGGCGAAACCCACGAGCCGATCCGTGGAGTGAGCCTGCTGGTGAAGCCGCCGCTGCATAAACGCCGCAATCAGCAGATGCACGTGTATGTAGAGTTCGCCAAGGAGATGAACGAGACCTTCAGCGGCGACATGCTGGACGCTGACCGAGAACCGGCCAGCGAATCCACTTACGCGCAGATCATCGGCTGACTCAGATCACGCCCTGGCTGCGCAGGTAGTCGTCGTAGCTGCCGCTGAAGTCGACGATGCCCTCCGGCTGCATGTCGATGATGCGCGTGGCCAGGCTGGAGACGAACTCGCGGTCGTGGCTGACGAACAGCAGCGTGCCGGGGTAGTTCTCCAGCGCCAGGTTGAGCGCTTCGATGGACTCCATGTCCAGGTGGTTGGTGGGCTCGTCCATCAGCAGCACGTTGGGATTGGTGAGCGTTAACTTACCGAACAGCATCCGCCCTTGCTCGCCGCCGGAAATCACCTTCACCGATTTGCCGATATCGTCGCTGGAAAACAGCATGCGGCCCAGCGCGCCGCGCACCACCTGTTCGCCGCCTTTGGTCCACTGGCCCATCCACTCAAACAGCGTGGCGTCATTGGCGAAGTCATCGGCGTGGTCCTGGGCGAAGATGCCCAGCTCAGCGGCATCAGTCCACTTCACTTCACCGGCGTCTGGGCGTAGATCCCCGCCCAGGGTTTTCAGCAGCGTGGTTTTACCAATGCCGTTGGGGCCGATAATGGCAATCCGCTCGCCCGCTTCCACGGTCATGGAAAAACGCTTGAACAGCGGTTCGCCGTCGTAGCCCTTGGTAATCGCATCGACGTTCACCGCGTTACGGTGGATCTTCTTGTTCTGATCAAAGCGGATAAACGGGCTCACCCGGCTAGAGGGTTTGATGTCTTCCAGTTTGATCTTGTCGATCTGGCGCGCCCGCGAGGTGGCCTGCTTCGCTTTGGAGGCGTTGGCCGAGAAGCGGCTGACGAACTGCTGCAGCTCGGCAATTTGCGCCTTCTTCTTGGCGTTGTCCGCATGCTGACGTTCACGGGCAGCGGTGGCGGCCGTCATGTAGTCATCGTAGTTGCCGGGGAACAGGGTGATTTCGCCGTAATCCAGATCCGCCATGTGGGTACACACGCTGTTCAGGAAGTGACGGTCGTGGGAAATAATCACCATGGTGCTGCTGCGCGCTTTTAGAATCTCTTCCAGCCAGCGGATGGTGTTGATATCCAGGTGGTTGGTGGGTTCGTCCAGCAGCAGCACGTCCGGGTCGGAGAACAGCGCCTGGGCCAGCAGCACGCGCAGCTTCCAGCCGGGGGCGACTTCGCTCATGGGGCCGGTGTGCTGTTCGATAGGAATGCCCAGGCCCAGCAGCAGCTCGCCCGCGCGGGACTCGGCGGTGTAGCCACCCAGCTCAGCAAAGCGCACTTCTAAATCCGCTACGGCCATGCCGTCTTCTTCGCTCATTTCGGGCAGCGAGTAGATGCGCTCACGCTCGGCGGCCACTTTCCATAGCTCGGCATTGCCCATGATAACGGTGTCGATGACCCGCTCGTTTTCGTAGGCAAACTGGTCCTGGCGCAGCTTACCCAGCCGGGTGCTGCTATCCAGCATCACCTGGCCAGACGAGGGTTCCAGCTCGCCACCGAGAATTTTCATGAAGGTGGACTTACCGCAACCATTCGCGCCAATCAAACCGTAGCGATTGCCGTTATTAAATTTGACGGAAACATTTTCGAACAGGGGCTTGGCCCCAAACTGCATGGTGATATTGGCGGTTGCGATCAAGATAGAGGCCCTGGTTAACGAGGAAGCGCTGTTTGAGAAACGAGCACGCTTGCAAAAGCTCGCGATTCTACGCGCCTTTGGACAACGTTACATCTCCCCTTGCGCGCTTCCCTTAACCGGGCACTTTACTGCTGAGCAGGCATTTCAAGCAGAAAACGTTCACCGTCAAGCGCTTGGCGTAGGCGCGAATGTAGAATTTCAACACTTCCCTGGTGCTCGCCTACCAGGGCGGTGGTCGTTACCTTCAACCCGCTGTGGCGCTGTTCGGCGGCGGCGCAGATCTCGGCGATATCGCCACCCTCACCGGCATGACGGCCTGGGGAGAGAAACAGCATCGCCAGCACCACGTGGCCGCTGCTGAATTCGGGAGTATCCAGCAGGTGCTCCAATAGCGGCTCGTTAAAGCGGTACTCGTCGCCGTCACGTCGCTCCATGGAAGCCGCCGCCACGCAGCGCACGTCGTCGCCCAGCAGCACGCTCAATTGCCCGGCCAAGCGGTTACGCACGGCGGTAACGTCGGGGATGGGGCTGCCGTGGTCCACCAGCGCGACCTTGGCAGCGCCTTGTTCAGGCAGCTGCGCACGCACGTTATCAGCCAACAGCTGTGCCAAGCGCAGGTCGTTACTCCCCAGCTCATCCACCAGCGGCTGAGCAACCCGCACCGACACGTTAGGAAAGCGTGCCTGCAACGCAGCCATACGCTCCGGCAAATACCCCGTTAGCGCTTTGCTGGGGCCGAAGAAAAACGGCAGCACGATAATCTCGGTGGCGCCTGCCTCGGCGCTGCGTTCGGCAGCGGGGCCTAACGTAATGGCCGGAATGCCATCGACCTCTTCAGCGGGGATTTTATTGGAGTGCAACAGCGAGGCCGCCTGAACGGTCTCCCCTAGCGTCTCGCTCAACGCGGCCGCCACGCGGCGCAAATTATGGGTCGCCTGAGGCCGCAGAGAGCCGTTATCGACCAGAAAAATAGCGCGCATCGCGTTCATCCTTTTCAATCGGAGCGTTAATGAGCCGCCAGTACGTCTGCCGCCGCCACGGGAATGGCCGCGTGGCGGCGCAGGTCGAGCACATAGCGGTCGCGGGCGTAGAGGCCGTCGCTGCTCAGTGAGAGGTAGCCTAGACGGTCGTCGTGATGCACATCCACGCCCGCGTCATAGAGCACTACGTCTGGCTGGTAAATCAATCGTATAACCCGGATGATGAACCACCGTTAACGCCATGCGCGTGCAGCCACTTTGGTCACAAATGTAGATCGCTTATGTTGCTTGATACCACGACGTTAAACCAGCAAAGAAACTTCTTCGACGGCCATGAGGATATCTGGCTTTTTGGCTACGGCTCGCTGATTTGGAAGGCCGATTTTGACTATTTAGAGCGCCGACCTGCAGCGATTACCGGCTGGGCGCGGCGCTTCTGGCAGGGTTCCCACGACCACCGCGGCACGCCGGAAGCACCGGGGCGAGTGGCGACGCTGATTCGTGCCGAAGGCGCGGTATGTCATGGCATGGCCTACCGCATCACCCCAGAGGTGCTCGCACCGTTGGATGTGCGGGAGAAGAACGGCTACCTGCGGGAAAAAGTCACGCTGACGTTTTTGGATGAGGCGGGTAACCCTGACGCCGACCAAGCGCCTAGCGAGGGGCTGATTTATCTGGCCAGCGAGGACAACCCGGCGTTTTTAGGCGATGCCCCGCTGGCCGACATCGCCCAGCAAATTGCCCAAGCCCACGGCCCTAGCGGCCCCAACAGTGCTTACTTGCTGAACCTAGCCCAAGCGCTGCGCGAGTTGGGCACCGAAGATGCGCATATTTTTGCCCTAGAAGCGCAGCTACAGCGTTACCAGTAGCGCGGATAGCGGCGGTGGCGCGCCAGGTTATTGACCAGAATCGCCACCACCAGCATGACGATGCAGCCTGCGCCAATGGGGATCAGCGGATACCACCAGCCCAACTGATGCACGCTGGCACCGCCTGCCACGGCAATCAGCGCAGCGGCAGCCCCTGGCGGGTGAACGGTATGGGTAAGCTGCATGACCAAAATGGAGAGCGACACCGCCAACGCCATCGACAGCGGCGTGGCCCCCAGCAGTTGATAGCAGCCCACGCCCACACAGGCAGAGAGCACGCTGCCAAACAGCACATGACTGGGCTGGGCAAAAGGGCTTTCCGGGGCGGCGTAAATCAGCACCGAGGTTGCTCCGAACGAGCCCACGATCAACAGCTGCTGGGAGAGCCACTCGGCGCTTAGCCAGCAAATCAGCGCCATGCCAGTAAAGGCACCCAGCCACGACCAGCAGGCATCCTGCCAGCCTACCCGGGGGCGCGGCGTTCGTTCTCCGCGCATCTTGCCAAGATACGTTTTCATCGCACTCGCCTTTGCACTAAAAGAGCGCAGATGATGACAAAATGCACCAAAGAAGCAAATGACAATGCGTCATATGCTCATGAAACTCGCTCAAGGACGACCAGCATGCCACTACCGACTCCCTCGCTCACCGTTGCTCCCTCCAGCCTATTGCTAGCGGTAGTGGCTGCCGTGGGCATGGCCACCATCGGCGTGATCTCGCGCATCACCGGGCTGAATGCAGAGAGCATTACCTTCTACCGGTTGGGGTTAGGGGCGCTGTTTTTGCTCGGCTATTTACTGCTGACAAAACGCCATGCAGGACTCACCACACTGCCAGGGCGGCAGGTGGTGATTAGCGGTAGTTTGCTGGCGGCGTTCATCCTGTTTTACGTGCAGGCGATGAACTACACCCAAATGGCCAACGCCATTTTGATGGTGTATCTCGCGCCGATTGTGGCGGCTATCGCGGCCCATGCGCTGTTTAACGAACGGCTTGCAGCGGCGCAGGTTTTGCTCATTGGCTTGGCGCTGTTTGGGTTCGCGATGATGCAGGAGTTTCGACTCAACCTGGACGATCAGCAGGACGTGATTGGCATGAGTTTTGGCTTAGCGGCCATGCTAGCTTACAGCGGTTTTATCCTGACGAACCGCCGCTTGCCGCGCCACCTGGATGACCGCACCTGCGCCTTCTGGCAGTTGGCGGTCGGGGCGCTGGTGATCTTGCCGTTTGCGCTATGGCAGCAAACAGGGCTAACCGCCAGCGTATGGCAAGTGCCGTGGTTGTTGGCTGCAGGCCTGGTGCCCGGTTTTTTGGCGCTACTGTGCGCGGTGATGGCGATTAATCGCCTGCCCACCGCGCTATACGGCACGCTGGCTTACTGTGAACCGGTGGCGGTGGTGATTTTTGGCTGGAGCCTGTTTGGCGAAGCGCTTTCGCCGCTGCAGTTAAGCGGCTGTGGGCTAGTGATCGCCTGCGGCATCGCGCAGGCGTGGGTCGGAGGCCGGGGCGCTACATCATCAGCCACGACAGGATAAACAGCCCAATCAGCGTGCGGAAAATGCCGCCAATAATGGAGCCACGCAAAAACGCACGCAGCCCACCCCATAGCACCAGCAGGCCAATCAGCAGTATCGCTAGGCTTAAAAACGAGTCGTTAATCCCCAGCGAACGCGTCAGCCCGCCGATAAAGTCATCAAAGGCACCAAAGAAGTTGGTGAAGAGCCCCACCAAAAACTCCACCACGACTCGGATGGCGTCGCCTATCGCCTCGCCGATGCCCTCAAAAAATCCGTTTGCCTGCATGCGCGTTGTCCATTGCTTGAAGATAATTGATCGAAAATAGCGAGTTGAAGATAGCTCGTTGAAGATAGCTCGTTGAAGATAGCGGGCATTGTGTGTGAAAACACGCAAACTGGCAAAGCCACGCGATTGAGCGGCTTCCACTTTTCGCCTATTTCCTTTTTAGCACTACCGCGTTACAACGTTAAGTACGCATTTGCGGGAGAGACTGGTGCACGACACCAGCGCCGAAGGAGCAACGACCCCGGAAACTCTCAGGCCAACGGACCGCAACGGCTAACGTTTTTACCAATACGTTCCGAAGAGCGGTTGATGACTGCGTCACTCAGCCCACCGAAGGAGCAAGCGCCACATCATCGGCGTGAATCTCTCAGGTTCCATGACGGAAGGGGTACGCCTAGCAAACACGTTTGCTGGGGGTATCGCCCGACGCTCATACAATCTGTGGAGAGACTCATGCAACGCATTGCAATTATTGGCGGTGGTATTACCGGTATTACCAGCGCCTACGCCCTCGTGAAACGCGGCTTTGACGTCACTGTGTTTGAAAAGCATCGCTACGCCGCGATGGAAACCTCGTTTGCCAACGGTGGCCAGCTTTCCGCTTCAAACGCTGAGGTATGGAACCACTGGCCTACGGTCATCAAAGGCCTGCGCTGGATGCTGAAAAACGACGCCCCGCTGCTCGTCAATCCTCGCCCTACCTGGCACAAGCTGAGCTGGTTTGCGGAATTTATCGCCGCCATTCCCCGCTATGCCGACAACACCACCGAAACAACGCGCCTCGCCATTGCCGCCAGGGAGCACCTGTTTCAGTGGGCGCGAGACGAGCAGATCGATTTCGACCTGAAACAGAAAGGCATTCTGCATATCTACCGCGATAAAGCGGGCTACGAGCATGCCGCTAAGGTCTCACAGCTTCTGCACCAAGGCGGGCTTGAGCGCCGTGCCGTGACCCCGGAGGAAATGCGCGCCATCGAACCCACGCTGGCGGGTAGCTACTACGGTGGCTTCTTTACCGAAAGCGACGCCACCGGGGATATCCATAAGTACACCAATGGATTGGCGAACGCAGCCGCCAAACGGGGTGTGCATCTTAACTACGGCCATCAAGTCACCGACCTCGGTGCGGATGAAAACAGTGCCTGGGTCAGCGCTTCAATCGACGGTGAAGAGGTACGCCAAAGCTTTGATAGCGTGGTGGTGTGTGCTGGTATTGGCAGTCGTGCCATCGCCGCCAAGTTGGGCGACCGCGTTAACATCTACCCGGTCAAAGGCTACTCCATCACCGTGCAGCTGGACGACGAAGCCTCACAGCAGGCCGCACCGACGGTGAGCTTGCTGGATGACGAAACCAAACTGGTGACCAGCCGCCTGGGCAACGACCGCTTCCGCGTGGCCGGTACCGCTGAGTTTAACGGCGCGAACCGCGATATTCGTAACGACCGCATTCAGCCGCTGGTGCGCTGGGTAGAGCAGTGCTTCCCCGGCGTGAGTACTCAACGAGTGGTGCCTTGGGCGGGCCTGCGCCCGATGATGCCGAATATGCTGCCCAAAGTCGGCCCCGGCAAATTGCCGACGGTGTTCTACAACACGGGCCACGGCCACCTGGGCTGGACACTCTCGGCCATCACCGCCGAGATGCTGGCGGATGCGGTGGATACTACCGTGGCCACACCGCTGGCGGCCTCGCGGTAAGGCTGGCACCTGCGCTCCCTGCCAAACGCCGATCAGGCGCCTGGCAGGCTACGCCCTTTTGAGCTGCTGCACCGACGCCACCAGGTCATTGAAGCGCTCCCCCTGAATCATCACATGGTCGCGCAGTAGGGTTTCCGCCTGCTGGGCCTCCCCTGCCGCTATCGCCGCCACAATGGCGTCGTGCTCGGCAAACGAGCTTTCCAGACGCATGCGCACCTGTAGCTGCATTCTGCGATAAGGCTGCAGGGCCGCATGCAGCCGCGCGGCCTCCTGCGCCAGGAACTGGTTATGGCTGGCTTCGTAGATGCGCTGGTGAAACAGGCTGTTCTCGTAGTAGTAACCATTGCTGTCGCCCGCCTCCACCTTGGCCTGGCAGGCTAGGTGAACGTCCTGCAGCAGTGCCAGCTCGTCGGCAGTAATGCGCCGCGCCGCCAATCGGCCACACAGCCCCTCCAACTGGGCCATCACCTCAAACCGCTCTACCAGCTCTGAAATGCTCAGCTCGGTGACGAAAGTGCCGCGCTTGGCGACCACCTGCACCATGCCCGACATGGCCAGCTGCTGAATGGCTTCCCGGATGGGCGTTCTGGAACATTGATACTCCAGCGCGAGCGCATCAGGGTCCAGGCGATCACCGGGTAGAAAGCGCCCTTCCACGATGGCGTCTTCCAGTAGATCGCGCAGTCGATGTGCCTGTGACACCTTAGCCATAAGTCGCCTCTGTTTTACTTGACTGAAATATTTTAAAAGTCTATTTGTTATATATAACACATCGCATCGAAACATCCTTGCAACCACAATCTCATAACAATCATGCGCGGAGCCAGATGTATGCAGATGAACATGACGTTTCTACAGGGCTTGCTCACGAACATCAGTGAACGCACCCGCACCAAATACCGCTCGGTGACCTCCTACTCGCCCGAGGTGCACCTCAAGGGGCTGTTCGACGCTTGTGAAAAGCTGATGCTGCCAGGTGGCGAAGCCACACAAATACTGACCGCTCAAGCAGCCCTTAGCCACTATAGCCAATTGACCGAGCAGGAACAGGACGCGTTTTTCTCGCTGCTGGCCAATGCCTACTCGGCTGACCCCGAACAGATCCACGCGGCCTACCAAGTGTACCGCGAGCGCCAGGACAACGAAGCCCTGGCGCGGCTTTTCAGCGCCTGCGAGCCCCGGCGGCAAGACCTGCTGCGCCGCCTCAACCTCTGCCCGGGAGGCACCTACGAGCTGGTCAAGATGCGCGCCAACCTGCTGAAACGGCTCAGCGCCTCACCCTCCTTTGCGGCCCTGGATGCCGACTTTTCGCATCTTTTCAATTCGTGGTTCAACCGCGGCTTTCTGGTGCTGGAGAGCATCGACTGGAACACCCCGGCGGCCGTGCTGGAAAAACTGATCCGTTACGAGGCGGTGCATGAGATCAGCGACTGGACCGCGCTGCGCCGCCGCCTGGACCCGGAAGACCGCCGCTGCTACGCCTTTTTCCACCCTGCCACGGGCGATGAGCCGCTGATTTTCGTGGAAGTCGCGCTGTGCAAGGGAATTCCCGACAACGTCCAGGCCATTCTGGAGAACGAAGAAGAGCTGCCGCTGGCCGATGCCGATACCGCCGTGTTTTACAGCATCAGCAACTGTCAGGCGGGGCTCAAGGGCGTCTCCTTCGGCAACTTCCTGATCAAGCAGGTCGTGCAGGAGCTGAGCCGTGAACTGCCCCAGTTGAAGAACTTCGTCACCCTTTCCCCGGTACCCGGCTTTGCGGAGTGGCTGGCCACCCAGCGCCGCTCGAGGGCGGTCACGCTGCCCGAAGCGCTGGAACAGCAGTTGGAAGAAGGCACGCTGACCCAGCACGACACGCCTTCCGCGCACCAGAAAGCGCTGCTGCGCCTGGTGGCTTACTACCTCACCGAGGTCAAACACAAGAGCGGCCAGCCGCTCAACCCGGTGGCCCGCTTCCACCTGGGGAATGGCGCCAGCCTGCACCGCCTCAACTGGCCCGCCGACACGTCCCCCAAAGGGTGGCAGCAGGCCCATGGGGTGATGGTCAATTACCTCTACCAGCTCAATCGCATCGAGCAGAACCACGAAGCCTTCAGCCAACAGCAGAGCGTGGTATGCACCAGCGACATTCGCCGCCTGGCAAGCCAGGCACAGCACTACATGACCGTCGAGGCCTAGGCATGACCCTGACTTCACTACAACAACAAGGACCCACCATGAACCATAATCTTTTCAGCCTGTTCTACCCACACTTCGAACGCCAGCCTGACAAGGTATTGATGGATACCGACGATGGCCGCCAGTATCGCTACCGGGATGTGCTCTCGACCAGCCGCCGCCTGGCCAGCCGATTACGCGCCTGGGGTCTTCAGCCCGGCGACCGCATAGCCGTGCAGATCGACAAAAGCCCCGAGATGCTGATGCTCTATCTGGCCAGCCTGCAAGTGGGGGCGGTGTACCTGCCGCTCAATACGGCATATACGGGCAAGGAGATCGCTTACTTTCTGTCCGATGCCGAGCCGCATATTTATGTCTGCCGTCCCGACGACCTCGACAGTGCCACCCAGCACGGCGAGGCCAGCGGCGTCACGCATATCGTCAGCCTAGGCACCCAGGCTGACGGTAGCTTGATGCACGACCTGGCACAGGTGGAGGAAACCAGCGACGTCTGCCAAGTCGGGCCGGACGATCTGGCCGCCATCCTTTACACCTCCGGCACCACGGGGCGCTCCAAGGGCGCCATGTTGACCCACCGCAACCTGGCGTCCAACTGCCAGGCGCTGACCGAAGCGTGGCACTACAGCGAGCACGATCACTTGCTGCATGCCCTGCCCATCTTCCATACCCACGGCCTGTTCGTGGCCTGTAACATCACGCTGGTGAATGGCGCCTCCATGACCTTCTTGCCCAAGCTGGAGGTGGAAGATCTGATTACGCGCATGTCGAAGGCAACGGTGTTGATGGGTGTGCCCACGTTCTACACCCGCCTGCTGCAATCACCCCGACTCGATCGGCAGGCCACCGCCCACATGCGGCTGTTCATCTCCGGTTCGGCACCCTTGCTGGCCGACACCCATGAAGCCTTCGAAGCCCGCACCGGCCATGCGATTCTCGAGCGCTACGGCATGACCGAAAGCAACATGAACACCTCCAACCCCTATGACGGCCAGCGTCGGCCAGGAACCGTGGGCATGCCGCTGCCCGGCGTGGAAGTGCGTATTACCGACCGTGAATCGGGCAAACCCTTGGCCGATGGCGAGACCGGCATGGTGGAGCTGCGCGGCCCCAACGTCTTCAAGGGGTACTGGCGGATGCCCGAAAAGACGGCCGCCGAGTTTCGCTCAGACGGTTTCTTCATTACCGGTGACCTGGGAAAAATCGATGAGCACGGCTACCTGAACATTGTTGGCCGCGACAAGGACCTGGTCATTTCAGGCGGTTACAACGTTTATCCCAAGGAAATCGAAGCCATTATCGATGACCTTCCCGGGGTTCTGGAGTCGGCGGTGGTTGGTGTCCCCCATGCCGACCTGGGCGAGGGCGTGGTCGCCGTGGTGGTCCCGGCGGCCCCTGATCAGGTGGATGAACAGCCGATTCGCGCCGCCTTGGCAAACGAGCTGGCCAGGTACAAGCAACCCAAGCACATCGTGTTCGTGGAAGCGCTGCCGAGGAACGTCATGGGCAAAGTGCAGAAAAACCAGCTGCGCGAGCGTTACGCCGACACCTTCGAGCGCCACGCAAGCCACGCGGCCCTGTCTTAGTCATTGAACTTAGTCCTGGAACCTAGCCATAGAACTTAGCAATAGAACACGCACGAATTCCCCGCTGACGGGAAAGATGGCGCCGCCGCGACCGAGGAAACCAGACACGGCGGCCCATCGAACACGCACTACCTAACAACAATGACAATAGAGGAAAATGACCATGGTGATTTACGGTGTTGCCCTGCTGGCAGGGTGCATGCTGGTGGGCCTTTGGGCCGGTGACGTGCTGGGCATGATGCTCGGCGTTACATCCAATGTTGGCGGTGTGGGTATCGCCATGTTGCTGCTGATCTTTCTGGGCGGCTATCTCATGGACAAGAAGAAAATGCCGGCCAGTACCGAGAGCGGGATCACGTTCTGGAACGGTATGTACATTCCTATCGTGGTGGCCATGGCCGCCAGTCAGGATGTCGCGGCAGCGCTGGATGGCGGCATGATCGCCATTCTGGCGGGCTTCGTGGCCGTCATGGCCAGCTTTTTGGTCATCCCCCTGTTTGGGCGGCGCGAGCCAGCCGTCGATGACGGCGACGAAGCCACAAGCCCTGCTGCCGATGCCCAACCTCACTCCCGCCCAGCGCCCAGCCAAGCGCGCTAACCCGAGGCTTTGACGATGATCGAATCACTGTTTACGCAACTGGAACGACAGCATCTGGTGGCGGCCTTTGCCCTGGTGGGCGGCGCCATGTACCTCTCCTACGTGCTGAGCGACAAACTCACCAAAGGCCGCGTGCATGGCTCTGCCATTGCCATCATGGTCGGCCTGGCGCTTGCCTATGTGGGCGGGATCACCACGGGCGGCAGCAAGGGGCTGGCCGACATCAGCCTGTTCGCCGGGCTGGGCCTGATGGGCGGCGGCATGCTGCGCGACCTGGCCATCATCGCCACCGCCTATGGCGTTCGCTTTCAGGAGATTCGCACGGCGGGCATGAGCGGCGTCGTGGCGCTGTTTCTTGGCGTGGTGCTCTCGTTCGTGGCCGGGGTCGCCGTGGCCTTCGCCTTCGGTTACCGGGACCCGGTGTCCCTGACCACCATCGGCGCAGGCACGGTGACCTATATCGTCGGCCCCATTGCCGGGGCTTCGATCGGGGCGTCCTCGGACATCATTGCGCTGTCGATTGCCGCCGGTCTGGTGAAGTCCATCCTGGTGATGATCATGACGCCCGCCATGGCCCGGCACATTGGGCTCGACAACCCCCGCTCGGCGATGATCTTCGGTGGCCTGATGGGCACCACCAGCGGGGTCGCGGCAGGCCTTGCCGCCACCAACCCGCGGCTGGTGCCCTACGGCGCCATGACGGCGACCTTCTACACCGGGCTGGGTGCCCTGCTGGCACCGTCGGTGCTCTACCTGGCAGTGCGAGCCATTTTCTAACCGCGAGCAACAGCCCTCCTCGCCACCCACAAGCGATACAGCGCGGGCGTGAAGAAGAACGACACCAGGGTGGCGAGCAGCAGCCCAAACCCGACGGTTTGCGCGAAGGGGGGCCATAGCCCCCCAGCCGCCAACATGAGCGGGATCAACCCGGCAAAGGTGGTGATGGTGGTCGATACGATGTGCCGACTGGTCGGCCCACTGATCACCGCCAACATGGCCGACAGATCACCCTGGCGAGCGGCCGGGTCGTCATCCAGGGCAGCCATCAGGATGATGGCCGCGTTGATAGCCACCCCCACCAACCCCATAATGCCGACGATAATCACGAAGCCAAACGCATGGCCACTCAGCAGCAGCGCCACAATCCCCATGCCCATGGCCTGTGCTCCAGCGATAAAGACAATGGCGGCGCGGCGGAAGGAGTTGAACGCCAGCACCACGGTGGCCACCATGGCGATCACCAGCAAGACCACCGAGGCCAGCAGTTGGCCCACCGCCTCGTCACGCTCGGCGGCCTCTCCCCCTGTTTCAATACGGTATCCAGCAGGCAACGTCAGCTCACCGTTCTCAAGCGCTGCCTGAAGCTTGGCATCTAACTGCGCCATGGATACGGCCGGTAGCGCATCCGCCACTAAATAGCCTTGCACCAGCTGCACTCGCTCGGCATTTCGTCGGGTAATCACACTCCATGAAGGGGCAAGATAGCTTTCAGCAACAGCCGCTAACGGTAAGCCTTCAGCCACTTGGTCACTCACCAAACGCAGTGCAGCTAGCTGCTCGGCATCAGTACGCCACCCATCGGCATAACGCACACGTACCGGTAGTTGTTGTGTATCTTCCAACAACATACCGGCAGGCTGGCCGGAGAGGGCAGCACCTACCTGTTCCGCCAGGCTCTGCGTCGTCAGCCCTGCATCGCTCAATGCGGTGTGGTCGACATCAAGCACTAGCCGAGGCAAATCACGCTGCATCCCTGCGCGTACGTGGGTTACCTGGGGAAGCTGGTGCATCAGGCCCGCTAGCTCCAGGCCCAGGGAGGAGAGCACCTCCAGATCATCGCCATACACGCGAAGCTCAATGGGCGCTTTAAAAGGCGAGCCTTGCTCGTATTTGCGCACAACGCCTTGGGCTTGAGGAAAGCGCTTATCCAGAGATTGCTGCAGCCCCGGCACCTGTTGATTGGTGGCCTCTAACGATACCGTATCGACGATCAGATGAAGGAAGGCGGGGTTGTTATCTTCATTAGTTAACACGTTGTAATACATCATCGGCGCACTTTCGCCGATAAACGACGAGACACGCACTACACCCGGCAGCTCGCGCACCATGCTCTCTACTTCGTGGGCCAGCGCTTCTGTCTTGGCGATACTACTGGCGGCGGGCAAGCGCACTTCAATATGGAACTGGTCGCGGTCGGCGAGAGGGAAGAACGCCACGTCTAGCGTTGGCATCAGCGCTATTCCACCTACCGGCACACAGAGGGTGATCACCATCGCCGCCACGGGGTGGCGCAGTGTACTGCGAATCGTGCCGCGAAACGCCCGCTTCATTATATTATCTCGCGGGACAGGCGGTTTAGCGGCTACCTTGGCCAGCAGCATGGGCGAAAGCGCAGGCACCAGCAGCAGCGAAATCAGATAAGAGCTGACCAGCGCCACCATGACCGCCATGGCAAGCGGCCCGACGAACTCCCCACCAGTACCAGGCCCATCAGTAGGCTAATCGCTACATCACTGAGACGCTGGTTGGTATAGCTGGCCTGCTCAAAGACTTCTTCTACCGCCAGCCCTATCGGCAGTTCATCGGCAAACGCCGCCAGTTGCGCCTGGGCACGCTCAACCCACGCATCGATACGCTGTCCCGGCACCATACGGGCACCTACAAATACGGCCCGCTCACCGTTTAGCAGCGCCACCGCGCTGGGTGGGTCTTGAACGCCACGGCGCAGCTCGGCAATTTCTCCTAGCTTGACGCTCTGGCCCTGCTGGGTGGTGACGTTGATCTCTCGCAGCCGGTCAAGCGCATCAAACTCGCCGCTCAAGCCCACCGTTAGCCGATGCCCTTGCGTGACCACCTCGCCAGCCGTGCGGCGGCCGTCGCTCGCCTCAATGGCCCCGGCAAGCTGACCAACCGAGAGTCCTAACGCATTCAGTTCCAGCGGGTCTACCATCACCTCGACCTGCTCCCCGGCGACGCCAAAACGGTTGGTATATTCGGTGCCCGCTACCTGCCGTAACTGATCTTCTAGGCGTTCGGCATAGCGCTCCATCAGCTGTGGATTGGGAGGGGTATCCAACGTCCAGCGCAGAGCGGCCACGATACTGAACGCATAGCCACGGTCATCCAACAACTCCGGCGTTTGCACGCCTTCCGGTAGCGAGGGCGCTACATCGCTGAGCTTATCGCGCACGCGGCTCCACACCGGCGTGACATTGGTCACCGCGTCGCTCAGTTCCAGGCTGAGCACGGCAATGCCTTGCCGCGAGGTAGATTCCAGCACATCAATCTCAGCAATGGTGCGTAGCTCCTGTTCGATAGGACGCGCGACCAAGGCTTCGATTTGTTCGGGAGTCGCCCCTGGGTACGGTGCCAGCACGGTGGCAATCCGCGCGACAAGGTGTGGGTCTTCCGCCCTGGGAAGGGTTTGGATAGCCGATAGCCCCGCGACAATGAGCAAGCCAAGCGACAGCGCCAGCAGGCGGCGATTAAACAACCACTCAATGCGCTGCATGGGCCACTTCCTCGCTGAGTGTGACCTGCTGCCCAGGCGTGATGCGGTGAGTGCCGCTGCTAATTAATCGCATACCGGGGGCCAACGTGCCACGCACAAAGGCGTCATCGCCTTCGGTATGCAGCAGCTCTACGCTCGCCTGTGCCACACGGTAGCGCTCATTTTCCTGAGGTTCGGCAACCAGTACGTTCCACAACCCGCGGTCGGCGGCACGTAGTGCAGATAGTGGTACCCAGTAACCGCTAGCGTGCTCGGTAATTGAGTAGTTCAACTCGGCCAGATCGCCAGGCACCGCGCGGCTGTTACTTGTCAGCGCCACCACCAGTGTTTGCGTGCGGCTGTCGCTATCCACCTGGGGCAGGCGAGCAAGCACCTCACCCGTAATAGGCTGGCCGTTTACGTGCAGCGTCACAGACTCCCCCATGGTGAACGTCGCCGCTAGCCGGGCTGGCAAGCCAAGGTGTGCTTCTAAGTGGCGGGTATTCACGATATCGAAAGCCGCCGTGCCACTGCTCACCAAGCTGCCCACATCAATATGGCGCTCTACCACCCGCCCAGCGAAGGGGGCTTTTAGGGTGCTGTCTTCTAAGTCAGCCGTGAGACTATCGCGCTCGGCCGCTAGGGCAGCGAGTCGCGCTTGCAGGGTTAAGCGGTCGGTGCGGGCTTGGTCCAGCGCCGTGCGGCTAGCAAAGTTGCTTTGATTGAGCTGCGCTTCGCGCTCTTCCTGGCGCTGGGCAAGGGCCAAGCTGGCACTGGCTTCTTCGCTGCGCGCCGCCACTTCGGCTAAACGGCTCTCCAAGCGGCGGGTATCCAGACGGGCGAGCACCTCCCCTTGTTCAACCGCATCTCCGCGCTCGGCCAGTACGGCTTCCACCCGCCCCGCTGGCTCAAAAGCCAACGACACCGACTGGCGCGCCACCACCCGACCGGTTAAGCGCACTTCCCGCCTCAACGCATCTGCCTCGGCAAGCGGAATCGTTGCCACCTGTAATAAAGCGTTATCTACCCCCTGCTGGCGTGCCTGCTGGGCACTACTGTGCTGGCTGGTTAGCAGGAGTATTACCACAACGGTAGCGCCTATCATCAGCAGTGCCGCCAGCATGCCGCGCAGCCGATGCCCCCAGGAAGTGTTTAACGTGCCCATGTTGGCCTCAAATGGTTTATTCTTGAACGATAACGTTCACTATAATATGTGTACGCCACCGTTCAATAACTATTGATGCATGGGCAGAGGTTAATTGCATGACAGACGCTCAACCGCCGTCATCTGACCAAAAACGCAGCGCGGGCCGCCCTAAAGATATGGCCAAACGTAATGCGATGATGGACGCTGCAGCGTGCCTGTTTTTCCGCAATGGTTTGGAAGCCGTCACCATGGAGGCCGTTGCTCGAGAGGCGGGCGTTTCCAAAGTGACGGTGTATGGGCACTTTACGTCTAAGGAAGCGCTGTTTGGCAGCGTGATACGGCGGGAAACCGCGACAATTCGGCAAGGGTTAGAGCAGCTCCCTGACACCCACGACGCGGTACGCCAATCGCTCATTGAGGTAGGCATCGGCATGGTGCGCTTTTTACTGGAGCCCCATGTATTGGCGGTCGAACGGGTGATGAGTCAGCAGGGCGAGCAGCACCCCAAGCTGTTACAGGCTTTTTTTGAGGCAGGCCCCTGGGCTATTAGCCAGTGGCTGCGGGAAAAACTGGAAGGACTGGCCAGCGCAGGCCACCTTACCCTGCCCGCCCCCGCACTAGCTGCCGATCAACTCTGCAGCATGTGGCAGGGAATGCTGACCAAAGAAGTTCGTATGGGCGTACGCCCACCGCCCACGGATGACGAGCTAAAGCGCCAGATCACCAGCGCTGTAGACGTGTTTTTAATGGCGTATGGGCGGCGCTGATGCTCAGGCTATCGGCGTTCTAATACGCCGATTAGCTCAGGTATTGATAGTTGCTGATCTTCCACCGATTGGTATAAATCTCGAACGACTTTGGCAATACCACCTTCCACAGCTAAGTCGTGGGTCATTGTGTGGTAGTAACCGAGATCCTTGCTTGCATTGGCAATCGTAAACCTGAATCCAGAAGGGTCATTGTCAGCGATATAAGGGCGCAACCGCTCAAGCACGACCCCCCCACCGCCGCCTGCACCAAGCACATCAAGCAAAGCATTATCACTGATGCCTGCTTTACGTGAAGCGGCAGTGGCTTCCGCCAATACCGCAGAAAAGCCAAGCGAAACAAAATTGTGCAACAGCTTAAGAGTGTGTCCCGCACCAACTTCGCCTGCATAGGCAATATTTTCGGCAAAACCCTGCAGCAGGGGCAGCATTTCATCGAACAGCGCCTTTGGCGCGCCAACAATCAAGTTAAGCCGCCCTTCTGCTGCTTCTTTAGGCGTGCGTGTCATGGCGGCATCCATAAAGCGTCCGCCTGCCTCCGTGACTCTGACAGCGACTTTTTCTGTCGAACTAGGTAGAGCAGTGGAGCAATCTACGATAACACTGCCAGGGACTAGCCCTTCTAATACGCCATTGGGTTCAAACAACACGGCTTCTACTTGAGGCGAGCCAGTAACGCACAGAATCACCACCTCTGCGCTCTGTGCCACCTCCCGACCAGAACTCAGCGCACTGGCGCCAGCGGCCACTAGATCATCCACTGGCTGATTACCTGGGTGTTCAAGAAAACATACCTGATAGCCAGCACGTAGCAGGCTGCTGGCGATCCCGTGGCCCATCAGGCCTACGCCGACGACGCCTATTTGGCGAGATGTTGTCATTATAATAACTCCTTTTACGTAGATGTCCGTGCTAGCCGTGCTTGATAGCGATAGTCTTGATACGTGTATAGCTTCTCAGCCCTTCAAAGCCCTTTTCCCGACCATGTCCTGAACGTCCAACACCACCAAAGGGAAGCTCTACGCCACCGGCAGCTCCGTAGTTATTGATGAACACTTGGCCACTGCGGATACCTTTTGCCAAGCGTAGCTGACGTCCGCCGTCGCGAGTCCAAATACCGGCACACAGGCCAAAATCGGTGGCATTAGCGAGTGCAAGCGCTTCGGCTTCATCCTCGAACACCTGCACCACCAGCACGGGGCCAAACAGCTCCTCCCGAAGCACTTCATGCCCATCCGGAATATCGGTCAACAGTTGAGGCAGCACGAAATGGCCTCCGGATGGTACGCTCGACGTTAGTTTTCCTATAGCCGCGACGCGAATGCCATCGGCTTTGGCCGCCGACAAACGTTCTTCCAGCTTAGCTTTTTGGCGCGCGTTGATTAATGGACCACAGTCGGCATCGGCTTCACCGGTATCACAGCGCAGGGCGTTAAAGCGCTTGCATAGATTATCAATTACGTTATCAGCGATTTCACGCTGTACTAGCAGACGGCTACCTGCGGAACAGGTCTGACCAGCATTCTGGATAATCCCACGTACCACCGCAGACAGCGCTTCCTCCAAATCTGCATCGGCAAACACGAGTTGAGGCGATTTCCCACCTAGCTCCAACGTGACCGGCACATGGTGCTGCGCGGCCGCTTGGGCAACATGTGTGCCGGTTTCAGGTGAGCCAGTAAAGGAGAGGTGGTCAATCTGAGGATGGGCAGCCAGCGCCGCGCCCGCTTCAAACCCTAGCCCCGGCACTACATTGAGTGCACCAGGGGGCAACCCATGCTGTACCGCCAGTTCCGACATGCGCAGCACGCTCAGGCAGGCATCTTCGGCGGGCTTAAGCACGATAGTGTTACCTGCGGCGAGTCCAGCCGCCACGCAGCGCCCGAAAATTTGAGAGGGATAGTTCCAAGGAATAATTTGGGCACACACACCGTAAGGCTCGCGCAGTGTCATTACCGCGAAGTCGGTTTCAAAGGGAATGGTCTCACCGTGAATCTTGTCCGCCGCCCCACCATAAAAGCGAAAATAGCGTGCACAGGCGGATATATCCCCTTTGGCTTGGGTCATGGGCTTACCGGTATCGGCGCACTCGAGCTGTGCTAGCTGTTCATGATGTGCCTCGATCACATCGGCAAAGCGCAACAGCCATTCGCTGCGCTTACGAGCAGACCAATGAGCCCACTCGCCTAACTGTCCGGAAAAGGCCAGCCGTGCTGCTTTTACTGCTGCATTTACCTCCTCCACTTGGCTACGTGCAATGCGCGCCAATGGCTCTCCAGTGGCAGGGGCCTCTACCTGTAACGTAGCCGTCGTCTTTATCCACTCTCCACCAATCAGTGCCTGCTGCGGTGGAAAGGTCATTAAATGTGACATTTATCACTCCTTTATTATCTTTATTAAATGTAATGTCTTTTCTATCCGTAGAAGATATTCACTAATCCCATTGAAATCCAAGGCATATAAGTAATCGCCATCAAACACGCCAGCACTACTAGCACAAAGCGCACCAGCCACGGCAGCATTTGATCAATGGAGATTTTGGCAACAGCGCAAGCCGCAAAAAGATTCACCCCAAGAGGCGGCGTAATCATGCCCAGCGCTAAGTTGACCACCATTACCAAGCCAAAATGGACAGGATGGATACCAAACTGAATCGCGATCGGCGTGAGTATCGGGGCCAGAACTAAAATCGCGGCCGATGTTTCAATGAACATGCCGACAATTAGCAGCAGTGCGTTCACAACCAGCAAAAACATCATCGGGCTTTCAATGGTGTTGGTGACCAACGTGGCAATTTGTGCCGGTAATCCTGTGCGGCTTAACAAAAAGCTAAACAGCGCGGCCGATGCAATAATCAACATCACCGCCGCCGTTGAGATCACGCTTTGGCGCAAGATAGGCCCTAGGTCAGCAAGCTTTAATTCGCGGTAATAGAACGCGCCCACAATGAGTGCGAAAAACACCGCCACGGCCGACGCTTCAGTGGGGGTAAAAATCCCTCCGTAAATACCGCCGATCACCACCACCGGCATCAGCAGCGCCACCCAGGCACGCTTAAGCGAAACCATAAAACCGGTGCTGTCTTTGTAATCATCTTTACCGTAGCCACGCACTTTACAGAACAGGTAAAGAAAGATGATAAGCGCCATACCAATCAAAATGCCGGGCCCAATACCGGCCAGAAACAGCTGCCCAATGGAGGTATCGGTACTCACGCCATACAGAATCAGCGGAATAGAAGGGGGAATCAGCACGCCCAGTTCCGCCGATGACGCCTGAATAGAGGCCGCTAGCGGTTTGGGATAGCCGTGCTTCACCATGGCTGGAATCAGAATGGCACCAATGGCAAAGGTTGTGGCCACGCTGGAGCCGGACACCGCGGCAAACATCATGCACGTTAAGACGCAGGACATGGCAAGGCCGCCTTGCACGCGCCCAACGATGGATTTTGCAAGGTCCACCAAACGTTGTGAAATGCCCCCGGCAGCCATTAAATTACCCGCCAGAATAAAGAACGGTATCGCCATCAGCGGAAACTTATCGATACCAATAAACATCTGCTGTGGAACAAGTAATAACGGCAGGCGCGTAAAGAACTCGATGCCAATAATAGAAGCGAGCACGATAGAGATCGCAATCGGCACGCCAAAGGTAAAGAGCACGATCAGCGATAGTCCAATCACCATATTCATGAGGACGCTCCTTCTTTGGAACGCGACGCATGGGTGGACGTTGGCTCATCGGTCAGCACTTCGCTGTTTTCTGGCCCTACTTTCTCGCGGCCACTGAGCTGCGCGGCTAAACGGGCGATCACTGACACCATCGCAAAGCTAGCACCCATGGGAATCGCGGCATAGGCCCAGGACATGGAAATGTTCATGCCCGACATCACCTGGCTATTCACTCGCAGCGTCATTTGAATGCCGTAGTGCACTAACACGCCCAATACCAATAGGCAGCACAGCACAATCGCCATTTCCAGCATCATGAGCAGACGCGCAGGCATCCATTTATAGATGACCTCAACCGCCATCATATAGCCACCACGAAACGTAGCGGCAGCGGCCATAAACACACACCAAATCATGGACGTTCTAGATGCCACCTCGGTCCAGGTAGAGGGCGCATTAAACAAAAATCGCGTAAGCACCTGATAGAAGCTGAGCGTGACCGATATGACCAACATCAACATAGCAATCATCAGGGCAATACGGGTTAACTGATGCTCTAAACGAAGCAATACCGCTAGCATAAAAGGTCACCGTGCCTAGGCGGTCTCTGGCATCGCCAGAGACCGCAGTGAAGGAAGTGCTTAACAGTTGCCCGCTTTTTCACGGATGCGTTCTAGCATGTCGCTACCATACTGTGAGGTGAAAATTTCGTAGGCGGGTTCTACTGCCTGCTGGAAAGGAGCAGGGTCGATCTCTGTTCTTACTGTCATCCCATTGGCTTCCAACAGCGCAACCCCTTCCCGCTCAAGGCGCGATACTTCTTCGCGAGTGGCGTCTACCGAAGCTGCTGCGGCCTGCATAAACCAGTCACGCTCCTCTTCGCTGAGGCCATCTAGCAAGATCGGTGAGCCCAGTACGATGGCCGGTGAGTAAACGTGCCCGGTCAGGGAAAGGTAGTCCTGCACTTCCCAGAAGTTGGTGGCTACAATGACCGTAATCGGGTTTTCCTGGCCATCGACCGTGCCTTGTTGAAGCGCGGTGAATAGCTCCGGGAACGCCATCGGTGTTGGTCGTGCGCCCATTTGGCGGAACGCTTCTTGGTGTACTGCGTTCTCCATGGTGCGGACCCGTAACCCTTCCGCATCCGCTGGGCTAGCAATTTCACGCTGACTGTTAGTGAGGTGACGGAAACCGTTTTCTGACCACGCCATACCGACCAAGCCATGATCGCTCATCTTCGCCAGCAGCTCGTCACCGATCTCGCTGTCCAGCACACAGCGGGCTTGGTCGTAGTTTTCAAACAGGAACGGCAAATCCAGCACGTAGGTTTCCGGCACAAAGTTACCCAGTGGGCCGCTAGAGGTAATCACCACATCCACGGTGCCAATCTGCAGGCCTTCGATCATTTCTCGCTCGCCACCGAGAGAGCCGGAGGCGTGCTCAGTGACCGTAAAGGCTCCGTCGGATAGACGTTCTAGTGTCTCTTTAAACGCCTCGGCACCTACCGAGTAGTGAGAGGTGGAAGAGAGCGTGTGCCCCAAACTGATATCCGTGGCTGCCTGAGCGTGCAGTGCAATGCTGGCCGTCGCCAGGGCGCTGATAGCAGTCACGAGTGCATGTCGAGTGAAGCGCTTGGTCATGATAAATCCCTCTTTATGTTGTTGTGAGGGTGAGTAGTGAAGGAGGCGTTGGCGTCTCCTTGTGGCGTTCTGCCCTATCGGCAGTGGGGTGAATCAGATGGGCAATAGCCGTTCATGGGTGCTGCTCAGCCATAAAGCTATCGATGATTTGGGTAAAGTCATCGTCGCCGACAAAGCCAAGCTGACTCGCTTTTGCAGTTTCAAAGCGGGCGGGCCAACTGGCGACAATGGCTTCGATACGCGGGTCGGGTGCATGTTTAACGAGCGCTAGGGCCTGCTCCCCGGCCGCCGTGCGAAGCGCTTCAAGCATAGCGGCGACGCTCACCGTAATGCCCGGCAGCATAAACGCGCGAAACGGTGCGAGTGCTTCACGAGGTACCTGGGCACCATGCTCCAGCGCATCGACCACTTTGCCCGGCGACATCACAAACATTTCAAGGGTGGTGGGCACAGGGCAGATGGCCTCTTCACC
Source organism: Halomonas sp. Ps84H-12 (assembly GCF_024124725.1). Taxonomy (NCBI): domain Bacteria; kingdom Pseudomonadati; phylum Pseudomonadota; class Gammaproteobacteria; order Oceanospirillales; family Halomonadaceae; genus Halomonas; species Halomonas sp. Ps84H-12. The sequence goes on from NZ_JAMXSJ010000013.1 coordinate 48,850, forward strand.
ATTGAGCGGCTCACGCAAAATGCTGGAGGCAAAGCTGGAGGCCGCGGCATTTGGACGGCCGGGGCGGATCACGATGGTGGGCAAGCGAAGCACCAAGCCATCAATCTCGCCACGACGGCTGTAATCATTGATGAGCAGTTCGCACATGGCCTTTTGGGCACCGTAAGAGTTCTGCGGATGCAGGGCGGTCATGTCGTCAAGCACATCAGGCAGTGCGCCGCCATAGGCCGCCACGGAGCTAGCCATAATGAAGCGCGTGTCGTGCATGCCACGGGCACGACAGCCTTCTAGCAATGACCGCGTAGCATCAAAATTGACACGCATACCGAGTTCTAAATCGGCTTCTGCGGCAGAGCTGACCACGGCCGCCAAGTGATAAATCACGTCAGGGCGCTGATCTAACACCTCGTCTAATGCGTGCGGCTGAGTAATATCCACTGCTCGCGACACCACAGTAATCGTGCCTGCTGAGGGCGACGGCGCTTCTACTTGGTCAATCAGCGTTAGCTGCGTGATCGATTGCTGACGCAGCTCACCACGCTGGATCAACTGCTGCGCGAGGCGCTGGCCCAAAAAGCCAGCGGCACCGGTAATGGCAATGTGCATGATGCGATTCCTAATGTTGCGTTGTTTTTGTATTAGTGAACGTATGTGCGACTGGCGCTGGCCAGAACAAGCTGCTTAATGCGTGATTAATCCCCACGGCGCTCCCCATCCTAGCCCCGCTCGTGTAGCCGTTTTGGGGTGGTATTCACACCCTACCCAACCGCGATACCCCAGCGCGCTTAAGCGTTCAAAAATAGCGGGGTAATGCACTTCGCCCACATTAGGCTCGTTACGATCAGGCACGCCGGCGATTTGAATATGGCCAATAGCGTTAAACTGACGCTCTAGGTGACGAATTAAGTCACCATCCATGATTTGGCAGTGGTACAGGTCAAACTGAAGTTTGAGGTTTTTGGCGCCCACCTCGTCAAGCACAGCCATGGCCTGCGTTTGGCGGGAAAGAAAAAAGCCGGGCATATCACGGGTATTTATCGGCTCAATCAGGACATCTTTGCCTACTTTTGCCGCCTCGTTCGCCGCAAAACGTAGGTTACTAATATAGGTGGTGTGATGCTCTGCTTGGATCGCGGCATCCGCGTTGTCAGGCAAAAGCCCTGCCATGGCATGAACCCGCGGGCAGTTAAGGGCCTCGGCATAGCTCAGCGCTGCGGTGACCGAATCACGAAACTCCGATTCCCGCCCTGGTAGGCTGGCAAGACCACGCTCCCCGGCTTCCCAATCCCCCGGCGGCAGATTAAACAGTACCTGCTCCAACTGGGCCTCTTTCAACGCGTGCTGCAAGTCACTCGCAGCAAACGCATAGGGGAATAGATACTCCACCCCTTTAAAGCCGGCCTCTGCAGCAGCGGCAAAGCGGTCGATAAAGGCGTGTTCGTTAAACAGCATGCTGAGGTTGGCGGCTAATCGAATCATGGGGCGCTCTTGTCGTTATGGGCGTTATTAAGTGCTTTGTTCAGTGCGTCGCTAGTCGCGTGGAAAACGCGCTTCCAGTTCGGCGACCTGCTCTGGCGTCAGCCCTCGCGGGTTCTCGCCCCGCAGCAGCAGGTAAAGCTTGGCGGTCTCTTCCAGCTCTTCGGTGGCATACACCGCCGCTTCTAGATTTTTGCCTGCTACCACTGGGCCGTGGTTGGCCAGCAGTACCGCGCTATGCTTGCCCGCCAGGCCCCGCACTGCTTCACCCAGCTGGGGGTCGCCAGGAATGTGATAAGGCACCAGCGGTAACTTGCCCACCCGCATGACGTAGTAGGCAGTGAGTGGCGGAATACAGTCGCAGGGGTCTACCCCCGGCAAACACGACACCGCCACCGAATGAGTGGAGTGAAGATGCACAATGGCACCGGACTGCGGGCGCTCGGCGTACATAGCCATGTGTAAAAACTGCTCTTTGGTAGGTTTATCGCCACTGAGCAGTTGGCCGTGCGGGTCCAGATGGGCAATACGCGCGGGGTCCAGCCGCCCTAGGCAGGCGTTGGTGGGCGTCATCAGCCAGCCGCCATCGTCTAACCGCACGCTGATGTTGCCGCTGGAGCCCATGGTCAGGCCACGGTCGAACAGCGATTTGCCGAGCGTACTGATCTGCTCACGAAGACTGTTATGGTCATGGTGACGCAGGTGCACGCTCATGCCAGCACCTCAAACGCACGGGTAAAGAAATCCACGCCGCCAAAGTTGCCGGACTTGAGCGCCAGCGACAACGGCGCATCATGCCCAGGCAGAGGAGCTTGGGTCCAGGGCACGCCGGGGTCGATCTGCTCACCGATGCGCAGGGTCGTCACGCCTAACGCGGAGACCACTGCACCGGAGGTTTCGCCGCCCGCTACCAATAACCGGCCCACGCCTTCCTGCACTAACGTTACCGCCAACTGGCTTAATGCCTCTTCAACAAGGTGCCCTGCTCGCTCCACGCCGAGCGAGGCTTGCGCGTTTTTCACTTTTTCTGGATCGGCGGAGGCGTAAATTAATACCGGCGCGTTGTCGGATAGCCGCTGCCGCGCAAACGCAAGCGCCTGCTGGTGTTGCTGCTCGCCCTCTGCCAGCGCCAGCGGGTCAAGCGCGAAACCGCCGTCAGGATGCTTGGCCACGAAATCCGCCACTTGCGCTAGCGTGGCCCGTGAACAGCTACCTGACAGCACCAAAGCCCCGCCAGTAGCAGGCGCTAAACGCCCTGGTTCTGCAATGTCTTCCAGCCAACCCAGTGCGCGGTACTGAGCGGGCAGCGCTTGCCCCAGGCCAGAGCCGCCGGTGACAAGCGCCATTGTCGCCGTGGCCTCGGACAGCACGTCCAAATCCTGCTCATCCAAGCTATCGCAGATCACATGGCGTACGCCTTGCTCGGCGAGCGTCGACAGATGAGAGCGGGTTGCCTCTGTCCCTTTGGCGAGTACGGCCCGGTTGGCCAAGCCCACCGGGTGTGGCGTTTGGCGGGAGAGCACACGGACCAAATCAGCATCCTGCATGGGGTTGAGCGGGTGGTGCTGCATGCCGCTGTCGTTCAGCAAACGGTCACCAACAAACAGGTGGCCTTGGTACACCGTGCGGCCATTAATGGGAAACGCAGGTACCATCACCGTTTGATGGGCATGAAGCCGTTCCAGCAAGGCATCGGCCACGGGGCCAATGTTGCCTTCGTCAGTGGAATCAAAGGTGGAACAGTACTTAAAGAACAGCTGGAGAGCGCCCTGCTCGCGTAGCCACTCAAGTGCTGCCAGAGAATCGGTCACGGCGTCTTGCACTGGGCAGGAGCGGGACTTGAGCGCGACAACGACCGCATCGACATCGTGCAAGTCCACCGCTTCTTGCGGCACGCCAATCACCTGTAGGCAGCGCATGCCGCCACGCACCAAGTTATTGGCGAGATCAGTGGCTCCGGTAAAGTCGTCGGCGATAGCGCCCAACACGATTCCCTGATGGCTCATTACTTCACTCCCTCGGCATCGTTGGCCGCTTCTGGCAACGCAATGCCCGATAAGCGCTGATAAACCTTAATCACCGCTGAGTCATCTTCCCGCCCAAAGCCTGCGCCGCTGGCCGCAGTAAATTGCTGCAACGCGCTGGCAGCCACCGGTGTTGCGAGTGAAAGCTCGCGACCTGTTTGATGAACAATATTGAGGTCTTTGACGAAGATATCGACCGCTGACAGCGGCGTGTAATCACCGCTCAAGATATGCGGCACGCGATTCTCAAACATCCAGGAGTTACCCGCCGAATGGGTAATCACCTCATAAATCACCTCGGGGTCGAGTCCCATACGAATACCCAGCGCCATCGCCTCGGCCGCAGTGGCAATATGCACGCCCGCCAGCAGTTGATTCACCAGCTTCATACTGGAACCTACCCCTGGTGTATCGCCTAAGCGATACACTTTGGCCGCCATGGCATCTAATACCCGCTGCGCTTTGTTGAACACTTCCGGCTGACCAGAGGCCATTACCGATAAATCACCGCTTTTAGCCTTGGCAGCGCCACCGCTAATGGGCGCATCCAGCATCCACAACCCCGCCGCAGAAAGGCGCTCGCCTAGCTGCTTAGCTTGGCTGGGTGCCACGGTGGCGCATTGCAAGATCACGCTACCCGGCGCTAGGTGGGCAACCACGCCCTGTGCCCCGAAAAGCACCTCTTCAGCCTGTTGGCCATTCACAACAATCACCAACACAACGTCACAGTGGGCGAGCTCGGCGGGCGTTGCGACACTATTACCGCCAGCAGCGCTGAATACTTCGCGTGCACCGCTGGCAATGTCACAGCCGGTGACCTGAAAACCTTTGCTCAGTAGCGCAGTGGCAGTGCCCATACCCATGGCGCCTAAGCCAATCACGCCGACTTGCTGGGATTGCTGTTGATCTTGACTCACCTGCCGCTACCTCACTGTTGTTTTTAGCAGCCACGTTTAGCAAAGCTGCTCGAAGCTTTTATCATTGAATGGTAGCGCTGCCATGATAGCGCTACCATTCCTTTTAGATTATTCTTTTCGTCATCACAAGCTGAACAATAGGGGCGTTCGACCAATGTCTAGAGACTTTTCGCATGCTGCTAAGCAGCGTCGTCGCTCAGATCAAGTGACGCTCAGCCAAGTGGCTGAAGCTGCGGGCGTCTCACCGATCACTGCTTCTCGAGCGCTTAATCATCCTGAAAAAGTCAGCGAGCGCACGCGTAATAGCGTACTGAAAGCGGTTGAGCAGCTAGGCTATGTGCCCAACCTCGTGGCGGGCAGCCTCGCCTCTTCGCGCTCTAAACTGATTGCCGTCATCGTGCCTTCTCTGATCAACACGGTATTTGTTGAAGTTATCAAAGGCCTTCAAGAGACCTTAGAGGCAGAGGGGTATCAAATACTGCTGGGCAACACCGACTACGATCTAGACCGCGAATATCAGTTAGTGCGCACGTTCTTAGGCTGGTCATGCTCGGCGCTGATTACCGCTGGGCTACGCCATAATCAAGCTTGCCAGACGCTTCTGAACAATTGGGAGCATCCCATTATGGAAGTGATGGAGCTGGGCCAAGGTATGGACTTGAATGTTGGGCTAGACCACGTCGCAGCGGGACGCTGCATGGCGAAACACTTAGTCGATAAAGGCTATCGCCACATCGTTTATGTCGGGGCAAGAATGGCTCAAGACTACCGCGCTGGCATGCGCTATGAAGGTCATCAAGAGATGCTTCAATCAAACAAAATAGAGACACCTTTAATAGAACTCGACACGCTGGGCAGTCTACAAGCAGGTGCGGATAGCTTGACACAGGTGTTGACTCACTACCCCCATACACAGGCCATTCATTTTGCCAACGATGACCTCGCAGCGGGAGCCCTACTAGCCGCGCAACGACAAGGCCTTAGTGTGCCGAATGACATTGCAATTGCAGGATTCAATGGACTGCCACTAGGCCAGCATGTCACTCCTCAGCTCACCACCATTCTCTCACCTAGAGAAGAGATGGGCCGCTTAGCCGCCAAAGAACTTATACGGCGCCTAAGCGGCAAAAACGTCTACCGCCGCCAGCACGACGTGGGGTTTACGCTACAAGTGGGGGGGAGCACTTAAGCATGCAAGGCTTAAGCGGGCAGTGTCTAACAACACTGCCCCTAATCAGTCTTACACCCCCACCGGCCCACCATCACGCTTCTGAATCACCACGGTAGCCGCACGCGGGCGTACTTGACCACTCGCCGCCGCAGTGGCGTCTTGCACCAACGCACTAGCATCAGCTGGCCAATTGCCGGGGTGCTGAATATTAATGAACAACGCGGTTTTATCCGGCGTGGCAAAGATACCAGTAACTTCGCAGCCGTTCGGGCCGACCGCAAAGCGTTTGAGCTGCTGCTGGTTGCTGCTGTTGATCACCGGCCCCGTACCGCGAATATCCTCTAACCCTTGGGGCACCACGGCCAATAGCTGGTCGTTGGTGTGCTCGGTAACGCCTTCATAGCCGTTGTCGGTCTGAATCCAGAGAATGCCTTGGCCGTCTTCACGATCGTCGAACCACAGGCCATCGGGGCTGGCAAACTGGTTCATCTCGTTTAGCCCGGAGTGGTTATCGGCGTCATCGGCAGCTGCGCCAAACACAAACACCTCCCAGGTGAAGGCGTTGGGCAAGCGGCTCTCCCGCCAACGAATCACGTGCCCGGCCTCGTTATTGGCGCGGGGGTTCGCGGCGTTCGCAGGGGCGGTAGCGAAGCCAACGCCCGGCTGGGCAAGCTCGCTTCCGTCGTTGGTGAAGGTGGCATCGCTGCCCTCTTCACTGCGCTGGGTGTTATTGGTGAGCGTTAGATACACCTCACCCGAGGCCGGGTCTACCGTGGCCCACTCGGGGCGGTCCATTGGCGTGGCGCCCAGCAGGTCGGCGGCATCGCAGGTGTTGATGATGATGCCTGCCAAGTCGTTCTCGGCCAGGCTAAGTGCGGCGGCCAGCGTGCGGCCATCCTGGGTCTTGGCGCTCGGTGTGAGTGGCAGCCACTCGCCACTGCCATCAGCATGGAAGCGCGCCACGTAGAGCGTGCCGTTATCCATATATTTACTGCCAATGGCGAGGCGGTCGTACTCTGCGCCGGGGCGGTTGGCATCGGCGGGATCCCAGGCGGCATCAGAGACGTACTTATAGACATACTCGTTACGGGCATCGTGGCCTGAATAGAACACAATGGGCTTGCCTGCTTCCAGTTTACCCAGCCAGCACCCCTCATGGCGAAAACGCCCCAGCGCCGTGCGCTTCACCGCTCGGGCGCCGCTGTAGGGGTCGACTTCTACTTGGTAGCCGAAGGTACGTGCCTCGTTGCGGTAGTCATCTTCGGCACGCTCACCGCGTGGAGTGATGTCAAAGCGCGCAAACTCACCGTTCTGCTCGGTGGCGTCGCCCGCTGAGGTATCCCAGCCATAGCGGCTTTTATCCGTAGGAATACCGATGCGCGCATCGTCTTGGAAGCGCTCGCCACGGTTGACGAAGATATCGGGCCAGTTCTCTTCACAGGCGATATAGGTGCCCCAGGGCGTCACGCCGTTACCGCAGTTGTTGTTGGTGCCGCGGGTTTGCGTGCCGTCAGGGGAGAACTGGGTTTTTACGTAGTCGCTACCCGCCACGGGGCCGGCGAGATCCATCACCGTGGCGCTGGTGAGGCGGCGGTTATAGGGCGAGTTGGCAACATGAGACCACTGGCCGCTGGCGTCTTTCTCTACTTCGACGATCGTCACGCCATGGGCGTTGATTTCAGTGCGTGACTCGTCCGCTGGGCGCGCGCCCGCTTCGGCATTGGTCGGCCCACCTTGGGGTGCCCATAGCGCTGCTTGGTCGATGTACTCGTTATTTAGCGCCAGCACAAAACGGCGCGAGGCGTTATCCGCATCCAGGGCAAAACCGGCCATGCCGTCGTGGTGCATGCCTACGCTCATCGCTTGGCGCTCGGGCGTCATGGGCTGGTCGGCCTGCCACTCCTGGCCTGCCTGCAGCGGCGTGCCCCAGGGCACTAACACTTGAGCCACGTATCCTTCCGGCACAACGATGGCGTCGGTACGAGAACCACGCACCGCTTCAAACGCGAGGGTTAGTGGCGTCTTCGCCTGTTCGCCTGCGAGTGCTTGAGCCGCACCGCCAAACCCCAGCATAGAAGCCGCCGCCAACCCCAGGCCGCCCCGCATTACGTCGCGCCGGGAGACGTGCTGAGCCAGTACCTCGGCAAATGGCTGGTTATGGCTGTGGTTAAACAAGCGGTGATCTTCGATTTCCTTGCTCATGGAGCCCCTCGTAGTCATGGACATGGTCATAACGGTTTTTTGAAGAGGCTAGTAGCGCAAAATGAAATATGTATGACGGGTAAGCGACTTTTTAATGACGGTTCGATGGCAGGCGCTATATGAATAATGCTGCGGATAAGCTCATCAGCCACCATGCGTCACTACGCTCTCCTTAATTATGCCGATCAATAAGCCTGCATGGCTTTCAACCCAGGCTATCGCTAAGATTCATAGTGAGCCATCAAGCGCTTTCAAGTAGTTGTGTTAAAAATTAATTCCCCAAAGGATGGACTCTATGCGCGATGAAGAGAAATACACCAACACCGAGGAGCAGCTGCTCTATCTTCAAAAGTTACTAGACGAAGAAGATACAGCCGCCTTAAACGAGCTGTTTAATGAGCTCGATATTTTGGCGATTGCGCGCACCCTTGAGTCTTTTCCCGCCAAAACCCGTGATCGATTGTGGGAGTATATTCCGGAGGCACTGCTTGGCGAGGTGCTGGCCGAAGTCGATGAGGACATCCGTGCCGATTACATCGAAGACCTGACCGCCAGCGACGTTGAGCAGATCGTGAAGGGCCTAGACGCCCAGGAAGTCGCCGAAGTTCTCGATGTTGCTGACGAAGAGATCAAAACCACCGTCTACGCCAGTCTAGACCAGGAGATCCGCGCCCAGGTCGAGAACCTCTATACCTATGAAGAGGACATGGTCGGCCGCTACATGGACCCGGAAACGGTCAATGTGAAGCAGGGCGTGTCGCTGGAAGCCGTGCAGCGTTACATCCGTATTCACCACCTGCTGGACGATGACTCTCAGCAGATCATGATCACCGACAAGGACAAGCGCCTGCTGGGCACCCTGACGCTGATCGACTTGGTCAAACAGCCCCAGGAGAGCACCGTGGACGAGTTCATGGACGATGCTCCCTACACGCTCAACGACCAGATGAAAGTCAGCGAAGCCGCCGCCCTGCTGCGCTCCAAGGAGCTGCCCTTCGTGCCGGTGTGTAACAGCGACGGGCTACTGGTAGGCCAGCTGAACGCCGCCGACGTACTGGAAATTACCCAAGACGATGCCGACATGACCTTGAAACACATGTCCGGCGTGAGCGACGAAGAGGAAGTGTTCACCCCGATTTTGCGCAGTGCCAAGAGCCGCGGCATTTGGCTTGGTATCAACCTATTAACCGCCTTTCTAGCCGCCTTTGTGATCGGTCAGTTTGAAGCGGTGCTGGATCAAATTGTAGCGCTCGCTATCCTCATGCCGGTGGTCGCTAGCATGGGCGGGATTGCTGGCAGCCAGACGCTAACGGTGGTCATTCGCGGCTTAGCGCTTGGGCAAATCGCCGGTAACAACAAGCAGTGGCTCTACAACAAAGAGCTGTGGGTGGGCATGCTGAACGGCTTGGTATGGGCGCTGGTGGTCGGCGGTATTTCCTACCTGTGGTTTAGCGACCCGCTCATTACTCTGGTCATCACGCTGGCGATTTTTATCAACATGAGCCTCGCCAATATGTCTGGTGTACTGATCCCCTTGGTACTCAAAAGGCTGCAAATTGACCCTGCTCTATCCGGCGCGGTGATCCTGACCACCGTTACGGATGTCGTTGGCTTTCTATCGTTCTTGGGGCTGGCGACGCTGATTATTTTGTGATCAACGTGATGACAAGGCGCGGCTGCCTTTCTATTCGCCCGCTAACTTTTATCTAATGCTATGCTGTTGTGCCCCGCCACTGCGGGGCTTTTTTATGTCGGTCGCTTTTGAACACTTTGAGAGGCTCCCATGCTCCCCGATTACTCCCTTATCGCCTGGCTGTTGATTATCTTTTCTGTCTACCTCACCGGCGTCTCTAAAGGGGGCTTTGCAGGCGGCTTTGGCACGCTCTCGGTGCCGTTGATGGCGCTGGCGATTAGCCCGACCCAGGCAGCCGGGCTGCTGCTGCCGCTATTGCTGGTGATGGATGCATTTGCCGTCAAAGCGTGGTGGGGTAAGCACGATAGCGCGGAGGTATGGCGCTTTGTGCCGGGGCTGTTTATTGGAGTGACGGTGGGCACTTTGCTGTTTGGCAGCCTGAGCGAGCAGGGCGTGCGGCTGGTGCTGGGCATTCTCTCGGTCGTGTTTGCGGCCTATATGCTGCTCAAGCCCGTGGCGAAAAAACCCATTTCCACCTACTGGGCACTGCCCGCCTCTAGTGTGTGCGGCTTTACCAGCTTCATTGCCCACGCGGGCGCGCCACCGATGAACATGTACCTGATGCCGCGCAAGCTCACGAAAGAGACCTTTATTGCCACCTGTACGGTGACCTACGCGGTGGTAAACACTATCAAACTAGGCCCGTATATGTGGCTAGGCGAAGTCAACATGACCAGCGCCTGGGCCTCGCTGCTGCTTGTGCCCGTTGCTTGGATCGGGGTGCGTAACGGCCTCTGGCTACAGAGTCGCGTCAATGAAAAGCTGTTTTACCGCTTAGTCATTCTGGCCATGTTCTTAGTGGGGATTAACTTGGTGTGGCAGGCCGTGAGTTAGCCCCCTATTACTGACGTTTTCCACAAGTAGGCGCCCTCCTCCTCTTATCTACGCCCCTTAACAGGCTCGCGAGGAGGATTTGAGTCACCCTGCATACCGTCATGTTATGAGCAACAATGACAACAAAGGTGATCTTATGTTTGCGAAATACTCCGTTGCCCTGGCTACCAGCGCGACACTGAGCATAGGGCTTTCCGCGCAACCTGCTAGCGCCGACACGTTCGTACACTTATTTGAGTGGCAGTGGGAGGATGTTGCCCAGGAGTGCGAAAATTGGCTAGGCCCAAAAGGATTTAAAGCCGTACAGGTCTCGCCCCCACAAGAGCACATTCAGGGTGATGCTTGGTGGACTCGCTACCAGCCGGTCAGCTATCAGCTGGAAAGCCGCAGCGGCTCCAGCGACGCCTTTGCCGATATGGTACAGCGCTGCAATGCAGCGGGGGTCGATGTGTACGCGGATGCGGTGATTAACCATGTGGCCCACGGCAAGGGCCAGGGCATTGCAGGCTCCTCTTATGACAATGAAGCACTGAACTATCCCCATTATCAGCGCGATGACTTCCACGAACCCTGCGGCATCGAACAGAGCGACTATACGCAAAATGCCGAAAGCGTTCGACAATGTCAGTTAGTTGGCTTGCCCGATCTGAACACGAGCGACCCCACTGTGCAGAGCCGTATTGCGGATTACTTGGATACCTTGGCAGCACTGGGTGTGAGAGGTATTCGGATCGATGCAGCCAAGCATATGGCACCCAGCGATATTGAGGAAATTCTGGCGCAGGTAGACGCTCCGCTTTATGCCTTTCAGGAAGTCATTGACCTAGGCGGCGAAGCGATCAGTGCCACGGAGTATCAAGGCACGGCGGATATCACCGAGTTTCGCTACGGCGCGTCTCTTGGTGATATTTTCAACAATCAAGCCCTTGCCAACCTTCAGCAGTTTGGCGAATCGCCTGCCCTGCTGCCGAGCGAACAAGCCGTCGTATTTACCGACAACCACGATAACCAGCGTGGCCACGGTGCGGGCGGCAGCAATATTTTGACGCATCGAGATGACGCGCTTTATCGCTTAGCCAACATGTTTATGCTGGCATGGCCTTATGGTTACCCGAAAGTCATGTCAAGCTACGCTTTTTCTAATAGCGACCAAGGCCCACCGCAAGCCCCCGTCTATCAGCAGGGCGAGGCCCAATGTGGGGAAGCCTGGGTATGCGAACACCGCTGGCCCGAGATTGCCAATATGGTCGCGTTTCGCCAACAAGCCGACGGCGCAGAGGTCACCCACTGGTGGGATAATGGCCATAATCAAATCGCCTTCAGCCGCGAAGCCCAGGGCTTTATTGCGATTAACCGGGAGCAGCAAGCGCTCACCCACACTTTTCAAACCGATATGGCAGATGGCCGCTATCAAAACGTGACGGCTGAAGAGCAATGTATCACGGTGGAGAATGGTCAGCTCACGCTGAATATCCCCGCCATGTCTGCGGCGGCTCTGCACGTCGGTGCTCCTTGCCCAGCCTCATAACTTAGCATATAGCGGGCTCTGCCAGCAGAGCCCTTCAAGGAGACGCTATGGCCCGACTGGCAAACCTGACCATGCAGTTAAATCACCTTAGTAACAGAGGTAGTTGCGGCTGCCCGCCAATCTAAACGCCGCGCTAGCCGTTTAGCCAAGTGCGGGCAAACTCATCGGCGGGCAGCGGTCTTCCAAACCAGTAGCCCTGGGCCTGATTGCAGCCCATCTCAGCCAGCAGCGCCGCTTGCTCGGCACTTTCAACCCCTTCGGCGAGGGTTTTCATTTCTAATGTGTTCGCCATGGCAATAATCGTTTGCACAATCGCTCGGTCGTGATGGTTATCGAGCATATCGCGCACGAAGGAGATATCGATTTTCAGCGCGTCGGCGGCAAAGCGGCGCAGATACGAGAGCGATGAGTAGCCGGTGCCAAAATCATCGATAAACAGTGCGTACCCAGCTTTGCGCATGGCATGAGTAATGATGATGGCTTGATCCGGGTCGCGCATAAAATCGCTTTCCGTCAGTTCCAAGCCAATCGCACTGGGTGAAACGCTGGAGGTAAGCGTCGCAATATGCGCCGTCAGCCGGGGGTCGGCAAACTGCTGCGCGGAGATATTAATCGAAAGCCGTCCCGGCAGCGGCGTGCTCGCCGACTGCCAAGCGCTAAGCTGGCGAGCAGACTCTTCCAGCACCCAGTCGCCGAGTAAACGAATCAGCCCGCGCTCCTCCGCTAGGGGAATAAACTCACCGGGGCTAACCCAGCCCCATTCGGGGTCGTGCCAGCGGCATAGCGCTTCTGCCCCGGTCAGCGTTTGGGTATGTAGATCTACCTGAGGCTGAAAATAGAGCTCAAGCCGCCCTTCTAAAATTGCCCGATGCAGCCGCTCGGTCATCCATTGGCGGCGCTCCAGCGTATGGCGCATGGCCTGGGTGTAGGGGGAGATATTCGTATCACGCTTTTTGGCGTGATGCAGTGCGATGCTAGCCGCGTTGAACAGTTCGCTGACTTTGGCTACATTGCTCGGATAGCGCGCGAAGCCAATGCTGACATCCAGGTTAAGCACGCGGCGATCCAGACGAATAGGCCGCTTCACCAACGCACATAGCTGCTTCACCACCTCATCAAGGCTGGCACGTTCAGTATGGGGGAAAAGGAGCGCGAACTCATCGCCAGAAAGCCGCGCACAGTGCACGCCCGGCAACTCTAAATGGCGTAGCCTTCCTGCCACAGTGGCCAGCAGCTGATCGCCAATTTGATGGCCGTACAGGTCATTAATTTCTTTAAAACGACGCAAATCGAGCAGCAGTAATGCCAGTGGCGACTGCTGCTTTTGGGCCTGCTGGCCCATCTCACGCAGGTGTTCCATAAACTGCACCCGGTTTGGCAAACCGGTAGTGCTGTCGGTATAGGCCAGCTGGTGCATATGGCGGTGGTCGCGGCGTCGCTCTAGCTCCGCCGCAGCACCGTTGGAGAGAATTTGTAGCACCGATGTCGCAAAGGCATTTGTCGTGAGGGGCGCTTGATAAAACACCATCATCACTCCGATGGCTTCGCCTTTTGCGTTATCTAAGCGTCGACCAATCCATGCCTGCGCACTCAGCGTCGCTCCCGGCAGCGTAAACCGCTGGCCGTGATGCACGACGCTCTCTTGCTCTAACACCACCCGTTCGACGGGGGTGTCACGCAAAAGAAAGGTGTGATTTTTACGGATTTGGCCGTCGACCACTAAGCTTACGGTATGGCCTGTGGTCGCAGGTAATAGGCTATTGGGGTGAGTGTGCTCGCTCTGTTGAGACGGCATAGGTTGGTCTAAGAGGGCAATAAAGCCCGCATCGGCTTCTAACAGCGTGGTGAGCGTAGAAATAAGCTGCTGAAAGTAGTCATCCCCTACCCGCGAGGTGACGGTTGAGGCAACTTGCACCACCGCCTGCTGCACCCGTTGTGCCTCTTGCTGGTCGGTCACGTCGGTAATAAAACCTTCCAGGCAGAGCACCTCCCCTGACTCCTTAAAAACGGCTTGCCCTTGCTCCCACATCCAGCGTTCGCTGCCATCTCGGTGTCGAATCCGATAAATCACACGGTAGGGGCGTCGCTGGCAAATGGCCTCCTGTATGTCCAGAAATATCCGTTCCTGATCATCTTTATGGACTAAGCTGGCAAAGCTGGTCACACGGTTCGCTTCCAGCTCATCAGGCCGATAGCCAGTCAGCGCTTCAGCGCCCTTGCTCACTAGCTGCATGGTCCAGTCGTTATCATTCAGGCAGCGGTAAGCCATCCCCGGTAGGTGATTGAGCAAGGTGTTCAGCCGGCGCTCGCTCTCTTTGGCAGCGGCCTCGCTTTTGCGTAGCGCATTTTCCGCTTGGCGACGCCCTAATTCAGCGCCAGCTTGGGCGGCCGCAATACGCAGAATTTCATTTTCCAATCCATCAAACTGTATTGGCTGATTGTGGAGCACTGCCAGCAGACCAATGGCGGTGCCATCTGGGGCGAATAGCGGCAACCCCATATAGCTATCGGCACCGAGCTGGCTTAGGAGATCGTCTTCTGGAAAGCGGGATTGCACATCGCAGGCGTACAGACAGGGCTCATGGCCCACCACGGTTTCGCAGGGCGTGCCCGCAAGAGGGTAGGTAATATTGGCCTGCAAGGCACCGCTTGACCAAACGGCCAAGGTTTCGGCTATATTAGCTTCAGTGACCACGGCGACCAGTGCGTGGTCGACATTGAGTAGACGAGCCAGCTGTTCCACCAGCGTAGCAAAGAAGTTGGGATGGCCACTGCGCCCAAAACCTTCCGCTAGCTGACGAAAAATCTCTGCTTCTTCTTTGCTTGTGTGCATCGTCGCACTCGCTTATGTCGTTGTAGAGCAGGCTAAGCTTTGCCACTGTTTTAACAAAGCACAGCGACGTTTGCACCATAAACAGCTATCTTATGGAAGAACACTGGGGCCATAAACGATATCGGCCACCCCTAACATTATGTTAGAAACATCTATCGATATTATGTTGACTGCCCGCTTCGCTGCACGGCATTTGAGGAGACACTATGACGGGGCCTAATGCCGTCAGCGAAACACTCTACACCTCGCTGACTGACCAGCTGCCCAGCTTTCTTAGCAGCGCGCTGCTTCAGTGTAAGCGGCTGCCTACTCTACCGGCGGTCGCCCTGAACATCTTGGATATCTCTCAGGGCGCTGAGGCTACCTTGAGCGACTATGCCAGTGCCATCGAATATGACCCCGCGTTAACAGCACGGATCATGAGCGTAGCCAATAGCGTCCACTACCTGCGCGCGGCTCAGCCCCCACACACGTGTTTTGATGCCACACAGCGCATAGGGCTAGATGTCACCCTGGCTACCGTATTGAACTTTTGCCTGTTTGAAAACGATCATGGCGCACGCGGTCGCTTACCGTTTTGGCAGCGATCTATCACGGCGGCCGTCGCCGCCAGCTATCTCGCACAGCAGCTTTGTCCTCACCAATCAGGCAGCGTATTCACTACGGCGCTGCTGCAAGATATTGGTATTTTAGCGTTACAAACCGCTTACCCCGGCGACGCAGAGCTACTCTACGGCATCGAGAACACCTCCCATCAACACATCATGCAGGTGGAAAAGCGCCATTTTGGCTGCCACCACGCCCTTGTGGGCGCTTGGTTGCTGGCGAAATGGGGTGCCCATGACAGCTTGATTCACGCCATTCAACACAGTCACGATGGCCTGGATACGGAAGATAACGCGGCACTTTGCCTACGCGTCTCCGGCGCCATCGCGGATGCTTGGTTATCGGCGAACCCTGCCGACGCTTTAGCCGGCGTGATGCGCCAGCTCAACGCGTTAACCCCATCAAGCGAGTGGGCCATATCGGGGCTGTTGGCCCATTTGCAGCAAACGCTTCCACCGCTGATGGAGACACTCGGGCTGGGCATGCCGGTCACCGTTGATAGCGTCGCCCTGCTAAAAGAGGCCCAGCAGCGGCTTTTTGAACACACCTTATCGTTGAGCGCACGCTTAGATGCTCAGCAAAAAGCGCGGGAAACGCTGCTCAACGATTATGCCGAGCTGCAACAGCGCAGCCGGCTCGACCCGCTAACCCAATTAGCGAATCGCGCTTGGCTAGAGGAGCAGTTACGGGAACGCTTCCGCCTTTGCCTCACAACCGAACGAACCATGTCGGTGGTGTTTATCGACCTGGATCATTTTAAGGTGCTGAACGACCGATATGGTCATCAGGCGGGTGATCAGGTGCTGGCTCACTTCGGCAGGATGCTCGCCTCGTTAATTCGCGTGGGCGATCTTGCAGGCCGCTATGGTGGAGAAGAGTTTCTGGTGATTCTTCCCGATGAAGATGCCGAGGGTGCTCGGCGCTTTGCTGAGCGTATTACCCGGCGGCTGCAGGAGCGGCCCATGGCCCGAGTAGACCAAGAGCCGCTTTACGTGTCCGTATCGATTGGCGTGGCCTGCCTCACCGACGGCGGGTTTGGAGATGAACGGGAGCTTATCGACGCCGCCGATCAAAGCATGTACTTCATCAAGCGCTCTGGCCGGGGCGGTGTATCGGTTTATGGCCACTAACCCCGCCGCTTGTCGGCGGGGCGGTGGAGTAAAGGTTTAGCTCGTCATTGCGTAGGGAAGATAGAGCGCAATGCTGGGGAAGATATGCATAAGCGCAATAGCCAGCATCATCAGCAGGAAGAAGGGCAGCGTGGCCTTGGTAATGGTCAGAATATCTTTGCCGGTTAACCCCTGAATCACAAACAGGTTAAATCCAACCGGCGGTGTGATTTGCGACATCTCCACCACAATCACCAAGTAGATACCGAACCAAATCAGGTCAAAGCCTGCCGCGCTGACCACCGGCATGATAATCGCCGTCACCAGTAGGATGAGCGAAATACCATCCAGAAAGCAGCCCATGATGAGTAGCAGCAACGTGAGCGCAATCAGCAGCATGGTGGGCGACAGCCCCATTTCACCAATCGCCTGAGCGAGCTTCATGGGTACCTGGGTAAAGCCCATGGCTGAGGTTAAAAACGACGCCCCGGCAATAATAAAGGCGATCATGCAGGCCGTGCGTACCGCAGCAAACAGCGAATCGGTAAAAATCGCCCGATTAAAGTGGCCGTTGAACCGAGCAATGATCATCGACAGCACCACGCCAACCGCTGCCGCTTCCGTCGGCGATGCCAGCCCGCCGTAAATCGACACGATAATCCCACCGATCAGCAGCAAAATAGGCACTAACGCCCAGGTATTGCGCAGCTTTTCAGCAAAGCTCATATCGGATTCATCAGCGCCGGTCAGGCCGTCACGGTTGCCTTTCAGTAGCGCCCAGAGCACCAAATAGGCCATGAACAGCGCCAAGATCATCAAGCCTGGGCCAATGCCCGCCATAAACAGCCGCGAGATGGATTGCTCAGTAACCACCCCGTAGACGATCAGCACGATCGAGGGTGGAATCAGCAGGCCCAGGGTAGAGGCACTGGCCAGCGTCCCGATAGCCATATTGCTGTCGTAGCCCCGGCGCTCCAGTTCCGGCAGGGTCATTTTGCCCACCGTGGCACAGGTAGCCGCCGACGAACCGCACACCGCCGCAAACATGCCACTGCCAATGATATTGGTATGCAGCAAGCGGCCCGGCAGACGGTTCAACCAGGGTGAAAGTCCACGGAACATATTGTCCGCCAGCCCCGAGCGAAACAGAATCTCGCCCATCCAGATAAACATCGGCAGCGCGGTTAAATCCCAGCCGTAGCTTGCGCCCCAAAAATCGGAGGCCAGAATCGGGCCAGGGTCAAAAGGGCTGAAAAATTGCAGCGCAATCCACGCTGTGCCTATCAAGGCAAAGGCAATCCACACCCCGCTGCCCAGCAGCAGCACCAGGGTAAAAATAGTCGCTAAACTTAGTAGTAGCACGAGGGTATCTCCCGAGTAGCCGCTTAATGCGCTTCGTTATCGTCGATGGAAGTGGCTTCGCGGAAGCTTGACGGGTCGCGTATGGCAATGCGCCCGGCCATCCATAGCGCTTCTAACAGCGCCAAGGCCAGAAGCCCTACCCCAACGGACAGCACCACCTGGGGGATCCACAGGGGAATCGACAAAAAGCCCGACGAAACATCGTTGTACTCTAGGCTTTCCCTCGCCAAACCAATCAGGCCATAGGCCAGTAGTACGCTGATAACCAGCGCAATAATCAGCCCAAACACCTCAAACCACACGCGCACCGCAGAAGGCAGGCGTGAAATCAGTAAGGTCACACGGATATGGGCATGATGAACAAAGGTGTAGGCCAGCCCCAGAAACGTGGCGCCCACTAATAAATAAGATGCCATTTCCGACACGCCAGTAATACTGACACCAAGTCGGCTAAGGCCTACCAGCACTAACAGTGCATCTACTAAACGGAAAGTGACCTGAAGCGCGATCAGCGCACAAATCGCCACCATGCACGCTGCTGCGCCCCAGGCACCGAGGCGGTAGAGTTTGTCGAATTTAAACGTCATGTTCGCAGTCTCACAGAGCGCGTAGGGAAAGGGGCAGCCCTCGGGCTGCCCCAGGCGTTACCGTAGCAACGAAGGGTTAGTTGCCACGCTGGGCGCGGTAGGCTTCCAGTGCCGCTTTGGCTTCGTCATCGGCGCGGGACTGCCAATCGGTGAACAGCTCGTCACCCGCCGCTTGCAGCGCAGCAGCTACCTCAGCGTTGGGTTCGGACACGCTGATGCCGTTCTCTTGCAGCGCCGCGAGGCTCTCGTCATTGTTCTCACGGCTCATCTGCCAGCCTCGCTCTTCGGCACGGGCCGCCGCTTCCATCAGCGCTTCTTGAGTCGCTTCGTCAAGACGATCGAAGCTGCGCTGGCTGATGAAAACGATGTTCTTCGGCAGCCACAGGTTGGCGTCGGTGTAGTCGGTGACGTAGTCCCACGCGGCCATTGAGTTACCGGTGGAGCTTGAAGTAATCATGGCATCTACTCGGCCAGTGCTGAAGGCAGTGGGGATATCCGACTCTTCGGTTTCGGTCGGGCTGCCGCCTAGGTTATCAACGAAGCGCTGGGTGTTGATGTTTGGTGCGCGTACGCGCAGCCCATCAAACTGGGCTGGGTCAGTCAGCGGCTCGGCAGTATAAATGCCCTGAGCAGGCCATGCGACGGCGTAGAGCGGAATCAGCCCCTCATAGGCGAATAGCTCAGTAATCATCGGCTTAGTGGCTTCCCACAGCGCATAGGCATCATCGTAGCTACCGGCCACACCGGGCAGCGTATCGACTTCAAAAATCGGGTCGTCGTTAGAGAGGATCGAGAGGAACACTTCACCGGCATCAATCGTGCCACGACGCACAGACGGTTTGATTTCGCCGTGAGACACCAGCGAACCACCGCTATGGACAGTAATGGTGAGTTCGCCGTCAGTGGCTTCTGCCACATCTTCCGCGAACTGCTTGGTGTTTTGGGTGTGGAAGCTGGCATCCCCGTAGGGCGTGGCCATGGTCCACTCGGCGGCCTGAGCCGTGGCGGCGGCAAGGCTGCACGCCGTGGCAAGAAGCAGGGGGGTCGCAATGCGAGTACGCATAGGTAAAGTCCTCTTATTCATAGGGATGGAGGTGCTGCACAGGGGTGGAGGAGGCGGCGCTAGGGGTCACCCAACGCCCGGTAAAACACGTGTTAGTAATCTCGGTATGCTTTTCAGCGGCATACTCTAGCGCGCACTCCTGCGCCAGGCGGCCAACGCCACGGCAGAAGCGTGGATGATTTGCACTGCGCCAAATAACATCATAGTGCATGGCCGGTAACGGCGTGGGGAGCGCTAAACGATACAACTCCCCACGCCGCCACTCATCCAGCACGGTGGCTACTGGTAGCGCGCCGATACCCAGCCCTTCCGTGGTTAAACGCACAATCGTCATCAGCGTGCTCACACTATGAATACGCGGCTGTTGAACACCTTGGTCGGCTAAATAACGCACTAACTCTTCATACGGACGCGCTAGCTTGCCAAAGGAGATAAACGGCAGCGTTGAATGCCAAGCATCGGGGCGTTTGCTTAACATCTGGGCGTGTCGAGGTGAAACAAACATCCCCATTTCATAGGGGCTGAGCGTCTCATGGTCAATTTGCTCTGAAGGCAGGTAGCCGTTCATGGCTAGCAGAATATCCAGCTCATTGCTGTTCAGCCGCTCGTTCAGCGCCGGGGAGTAATCCACGGTGAGCTCAATAATCAACCGCGGGTAGCGCTCGGTGAGCCGCTGCATAAACGTGGGGAACCAACTGTGAGCAATGGTTTCAATCGTGCCCAGGCGCAGCGGGGCGGAAAAGTCTTCTTCACTATCGAAAAGTTTAAGGGCTTCATCGCGCTGGGCCAGCATACGTTCGGCATGCAGGAAGAACTCCCTACCACGCATAGTAGGCTGAATAGGCCGCGCCGAGCGCTCAAGCAGTAGCTCGCCCACCGTGCTCTCTAAACGCGAGATACGCTCAGATATCGACGGTTGCGTAATGTGTAAACGCACCGCCGCTTTACGAAAAGAGCCAAGTTTCACCGCCCAAACAAAGGCGTCGAGTTCCTTAAAATCCAGCATCGTGCTTAACCAGCCTGTAATGAAGCATTCACGGGAAGCACAGCGTCAAGCGCCTCCACCACGCCACACACCATGGTCTCCCATCGTGAGGCATTGATATGCAAATGTAAGTGAAACATGTCGTGTTGGGCACGGACATGCTGTCGCGGGGCTGGCAACCGCATGTGGTACTCCTCGAAATCACCCTTTCATTGCCATTTTTATTGGTGGCGCAACGGCGCTACATCAGGCGGATAAGGGCATCTCTTTTGTAATCTTTTTTGAGTCGCTTTATTTAGTTGATAATCGTATAGCGCCCTAGCGTCAACTATTTTTCCACTAAATAACAGCATGATAGGAAGCACCGATACTTAATATCGCTAAAAACGATTGGCACTTGTGACGCAGGCTCCATATATTATTTTTGCGCTAACAACACCATAAATAGGCTCATTAATACGTCATCACTATGAGCAAATAGACTGTCTCATTTGGCTAATGAATAGCGATATCAATTACTAACAACACACAACCCGGCAGGAGACGTTATGGCGATTCCGCTGCTTAACTGCGATATGGGCGAAAGTTTCGGCAACTGGTCGATTGGTTTAGACGCTGAGGTCATGCCCCACGTTGACTGTGCCAACATTGCCTGCGGCTACCACGCCTCAGACCCCCATGTGATGCGTAAAACGGTGGCGCTTGCCGTCCAGCACGGCGTCAAGATCGGCGCGCACCCCGGCTACCCGGATTTAATGGGCTTTGGCCGCCGCTCCATGGCCTGCTCTCCGGCCGAAGTAGAAGACATGATGCTCTACCAAATCGGCGCGCTGGCAGGCATTTGCCAAGCGGAAGGCACCGCGCTGAGCTACGTCAAACCCCACGGGGCGATGTACAACGACATGGCTGCCAATCTGGAATTGCTGGAAGGTGCCATGCGGGCCGTGAAGGCATTCGATGCCCGCCTGCCGCTCATGGTGATGGCCACCGCCAACCCAGAGCCGCATCGTCAATTAGCGGAAAAAATGGGCGTGACGCTGTGGTTTGAAACCTTCGCTGACCGCGCTTATGAGACCACTGGGCATCTCGCCTCTCGCCGCCTGCCGGGGGCTGTGCATCACGACCAAGCCACTATCGTCGCCCAAGCCGTCGCCCTGGCAAAAGGTGAAACTCTCACCGCCCGGGATGGCAGCGCCTTACAGCTCCCCTGCGACACGCTCTGTGTGCATGGCGATAACCCCGAATCCGTGGCTGCCGTGCGCGCCATTCGTGAGGCCTTTACGGCGCTGGAGTCCGCGTGAAACTGCGCTTAGAAACGGCGGCGATGGACGCCCTGACGGTGCGCCTGTTCGATGCCATTGATGAAAGCAATATGGCGTGGATCATGGCCGCTGACGAGGTGCTGCGGCGCGCCTTTGATCACGCGCTGATTGATCTCATCCCGTCATACACCACCCTGCTGGTGCATTACGACTGCCAGAAGCTCACTTTTGCCCAGGCCACGACGCTGGTGCGTAGCGCACTGCGCAATCTCACGCCCGCCGATGCCCAAAAGGGCCAGCTCCACGAAATCCCCGTATGGTACGACGAGAGCGTTGGACCGGAGCTGCCCACCGTTGCCAAGCGCGCCGGGCTCAGCGTCGAGGCGTTGATTGAGCGCCACTGCAGTCACGACTACTGCGTGTTTGCACTGGGGTTTGCGCCTGGCTACGGCTTTATGGGCCTGGTGGATGAGGCCATTGCCACGCCGCGTTTAAAAACGCCCCGCCGCCGCGTGGCGGCAGGAAGCGTCGGCATTGCCGACCGGCAAACCGCCATTTACCCCCTGCTTTCGCCGGGCGGCTGGAACATTCTTGGCAGAACAGCCGTGCCGCTTTTCGAGCACGCCAAACGGGGCGAGCCGCTGCTGCGCCCGGGCGATAAAGTGCGCTTTAAGGCGATATCCCAATCAGAATTTGAAGCGGCTGGGGGCGATACGACCCCGCTGGAGGAGCGGTCATGAGCCAACCCATGTTGACCGTTAAGCAAGCCGGACCGCTGGCGATGATTCAAGATGCGGGCCGCTTCGGCGTCGGCCACTTAGGCGTGACTCAGGGCGGCGCCGCCGACTGGATCGCCTTCCGCTGGGCCAACTGGCTGCTGGGCAACCCGCTGGGGAGCGCCGCGCTGGAAATCGTCATGGGCGGCAACCTGACGCTGGTGGCCAATAGCGACGTGCGCCTTGCCCTCACCGGAGCCGACCTTGCCGCCACGCTGGATGGCCAGCCGCTTGCGCCCAACGACAGCTTTATGATGCAAGCGGGCCAAACGCTGGTCTTTCGCCAGCCGAAAAAGGGCCTGCGCGCGTACCTCGCCTTTCCTGGCGGGCTGGATGCGCCCGAGGTGCTAGGCAGCCAAGCCTGCACGGCAAGAGAGCACATCGGCGGCCTGCACGAAGATGGCAAACCGCTTAAAACCGGCGACCAACTCACCTGGAAAGGCAGCAGCGCCACGCCGCGTCAGTTGCCCCAAGGCACTCAGCTTCCTCTGCCTGATGCAGTAGACACCGTGCTGGACATGGTGCTGGGCTCCCAGGCCGCGCACTTTGCCGGGCGCAGCCTGTTTGACGCCTTCAACCAGCCATGGACCGTGGACCAACGCGCCGACCGCATGGGCATTCGACTGACCGGCAAAGCGCTGAACAGCCGCCTGGGCGGTATCGTCTCCGAGGGCATTCCGTTAGGGGCTGTGCAGATTCCTCCCGATGGCCAACCGATCATCCTGATGAACGACCGCCAAACCATCGGTGGCTACCCGCGTTTGGGTGCTTTAACCCCCATGGCCTGCGCCCGCCTCGCCCAGTGCCTGCCGGGCACCAAGGTGCGTTTGCAGCCCATCAGTGCGACGCAGGCGCAGGCGGCCTACAGAGCGCAGTTATTGAAGTGGCAGTAAGGCTAAAAAGCCCCTCATCAGGGGCTTTTATCGCTAGGGTGCCTAATGAGCCGCTTGCTTGGTCGCCGGGTCATTGGCAGTGCGACGCTGCTGTGTACCCAACTCTTCCGCGATGGCGGCAAAGAAAGCATCGGTAGAGTCTTGATGAGGCTTGGTCACAAGACTAACGCCAACAAACAGCACACTCGCGACCACAATGCCCCATACACCGGCAGGCAGGCCCAACAGTGAATTGCCGGTGGCATACATCAGCAGCACAAAGGCGCTGGTACCCACCACGCTGGTCAGTGCACCGGCAGCCGTGCCGCGCTTCCAATAGAAAGCACCGATCAGCGCAGGCACCATAGCCACCAAGCCCGATGAGGCGGCCACCGACAGCACCGCAATCAGGTCAAGCTGCAGCTCTGCGAAGGCCAGCGCCATCAGTGCAATCACCGGCACTACACACTTACCCACCAGCAGTTGTCGCTTTTCACTGACGTTCAGCTTGAGGTTGGCATAGACGTCGCGGGAGACCATGGACGCCAGAGTCAGCATGATCGAGTCGATCGTGGAAACAGCGGCGGCCATAATGCCGATCATCACAATCACGCCTAATACGGGCGGCACAAACTCTGAGGCCAGTAGCGTGGGCGTGGCTAAATCGGCGCGCTCTAGGCTAGGGAAAGCGGCCAGCGCCGAGAAGCCCCACAGCACGGAGACCAGAGTGTAAATAAACCCGAACACCAAAAAGCCAATCAGCATGTGGCGCATCGAGCGCAGCGACGAGGGCATGAAAAGACGCTGGCTGACCTGCGGATTTGAAAGGCTAAAGAAGAACCAGGGAATGGTGAGCCCCAAGAAGGTGACAAAGCTGAATAGTCCTGGGCCAGGTACCGTCAGGGACTGCGGGTGCTCCGTTGCCAGCGTATCGAAGAGCGCACCAAAACCGCCCAGATTTTGAATCACCAGAAAGGCTACCAGGGTAGAGGCCACAATCATCATGATGGCCTGGAGCGAGTCGGTCCACATGACCGAACGAATCCCCGCGATATAGGAGAAGAAAATGGCGATCCCCGTGGCTAGCACGACCCCGGTGGTAAAGGTAATGGCGCCATCAGTAATACCCTGCAACAGGTAGCCGACACCAGCGAGCTGAACGGCGGAATAAGGGATCAGGAAGATACAGCTGGCAATCGACACGGCCATGGCCACCTGCTTGCTATGGTAGCGGTGGCTCAGCATCTCGCTGGGCGTCACGTAGCCAAACTTTTTGCCAACTGCCCAGAATTTAGGGCCGAACACCGCCACCAGCGAGACACCGGCAAAATAGATGATTTCAAAACCGAAGGCACCCACGCCGCCCGCATAAGTCAGGCCAGCCAGGCCCACCATCATAAAGGCGCTATACGTCGTGGCACTGTAGCTCAGCGCCGAGACAAACCCGTTCATTTGGCGGTTACCCAAAAAGTAGCCGGACATGCTTTCTGAACCGCCTTTCGCCGGGCGTTGGCGCGACAGAATAGCAATGCCTATGGCCACTAATAAGTAGATAGCAATGGACCACCAAATGAGCGACTCAGTCATCGCTATGCTCCTTAAAGTCTGTCGTAATAAACACGTTCAGAGCAATGATGGCCACCCCGGCCACGGCCCAAAACAAAAAGCTGCCGTACCATCGCGACACGTCGCTTAACAGCGTGTAAGGCACTAAATAACTTAACAAGACAACGGCCCATACTAGCCATATCCATTTACTGCGTTTCATCGTCGATCTCGTGTTGTTATATCAAAGGGAAAGCATGCGCTACTGTAGCAAAGCTGACGAACCAGCAGTGCCTAGGCACGCTTTCGCCAGCATACGGCTTAACTATGCTGCTTGCCGATGCAGAAATACAAAAAAGGCACCCAAAATAGGGTGCCTTAGATAGTGCGACTTGCGGTTGCTGATTTACGACGCGACGTCGAAACGGTCGGCGTTCATCACTTTGGTCCAGGCGGCGACGAAGTCTCTGACGAACTTCTCGCCGTTATCGTCCTGGGCGTACACTTCTGCGTAAGAGCGCAGCAGCGAGTTGGAACCAAATACCAGATCCACCCGCGAGGCGGTCCACTTCACGGCACCGGTCTTACGGTCGCGGATTTCGTAGGCGTTGCTACCTACCGGCTTCCAGCTGTTCCCCATATCGGTCAGGTTCACAAAGAAGTCGTTGGTCAACTGGCCTTCACGATCGGTGAATACGCCGTGTTTGGTGCCACCATAGTTGGTGCCCAGTACGCGCATACCGCCCAGCAGCACGGTCATTTCCGGGCCGGTTAAGCCCATCAGCTGCGCACGATCCAGCAGCATCTCTTCCGGCTTCACCACATACTCTTTCTTCTGCCAGTTGCGGAAGCCATCGGCCAGCGGCTCCAGCGGTGCGAAGGAGTCTGCGTCGGTCATCTCGGCGGTCGCATCGCCACGGCCTTTCAGGAAGGGTACGCGTACCTCGTAACCTGCTGCTTTCGCGGCTTTCTCGATGCCTACGCTACCGGCCAGAACGATCACGTCCGCGACGCTAGCGCCGGTGTCAGCAGAAATCTGCTCGTAAACGCTCAGCACTTTCGCCAGGCGCTCAGGCTCGTTGCCCTGCCACTCGTTCTGTGGGGCCAAGCGAATGCGGGCACCGTTAGCACCGCCGCGCATATCGGAACCGCGATAAGTACGGGCACTGTCCCAAGCGGTGGAGACCATCTCACTAATGCTCAGGCCACTTTGTGCAATTTTCTGCTTGACCACTTCTTCGCAGTAGTCGGTGTTACCTGCCGGAATCGGGTCTTGCCAAATCAGGTCTTCTGCCGGCACTTCCGGGCCGATGTAACGTGATTTCGGGCCCAGGTCACGGTGCGTCAGCTTGAACCAAGCTTTCGCGAAAGTCTTCTTGAAGTACTCCGGATCGGCCATGAATTTTTCGCAGATAGCGCGATAGGTCGGATCTACCTTCATCGCCATATCCGCATCGGTCATGATCGGGTTGTGGCGAATAGAGGGGTCGCTGGCGTCAACCGGCTTGTCTTCCTCTTTGATGTCAATCGGTTCCCACTGGTGGGCACCGGCAGGACTCTTTCTCAGTTCCCACTCGTAGCCGAACAGCAGGTCGAAATAGCCCATATCGAATTTCGTGGGGTTGGTGGTCCACGCACCTTCGATACCCGAGGTCACGGCGTTGCTCGCCTTGCCCTGCATGTTGGGGTTGCCCCAGCCTAAGCCCTGGTTTTCAACGTCAGAGGCTTCTGGCTCAGCGCCCAACGCAGAGGCATCGCCATTACCATGGCATTTACCGACGGTGTGGCCGCCAGCTGTGAGGGCTGCGGTCTCTTCGTCGTTCATCGCCATACGGGCGAAGGTTTCACGTACCTGCTGCGCGGTTCTCAGCGGATCAGGCTGGCCGTTAACACCTTCCGGGTTCACATAGATCAGACCCATCTGGACAGCCGCCAGCGGGTTTTCCATGGTCTCTGGCTTGTTCACGTCGCCGTAGCGTTCGTCAGAAGGTGCCAGCCACTCTTTTTCGTCACCCCAGTAGATATCTTTTTCGGGTTCCCAAATATCGACGCGGCCGAAAGAGAAGCCGTAAGCAGGTAAGCCCATGGACTCATAAGCCACGGTGCCAGCCAGAATCATCAGGTCTGCCCAGCTGATTTTGTTGCCGTACTTCTTCTTGATCGGCCACAGCAGACGGCGCGCTTTATCCAGGCTGACGTTGTCCGGCCAGGAGTTGAGCGGTGCAAAGCGCTGGCTTCCGGTACCACCGCCCCCACGGCCATCAGCAATACGGTAGGTGCCAGCGGAGTGCCAAGCCATACGGATCATCAAACCGCCGTAGTGCCCCCAGTCAGCGGGCCACCACTCTTGGCTATCGGTCATCAACGCGTGGACATCTTTCTTCAGCGCGTCGAAATCGAGCTTGCGTACTTCTTCACGGTAGTTGAAATCCGGATCCATCGGGTCTGATTTGCGATCTTGCTGATGCAAAATATCCAGATTCAACCCTTCCGGCCACCAATCTTTGTTGGAAGTACCGGTCGAGGTGTTACCACCGTGCATGACAGGACATTTACCGCTCATAGCTCTCTCCCTTATTGCTCTATGCCTTGGCGATACCAAGGGAACAAATGCTCTGCATCTTTGCTGCAAGCTACTGTGTAGATCGTCAGCGGATGCGTTATTCATGTTTTACAGTTTTAAAGCACCTACTCAATAGTCACAATTTGCATTTAACCAACAAGCTGATAGTCATTAACAATCAAACGTGAAGCGGGGCGCTGAGCGCCCCGTTCCTTGTCAGTCTACTGCTTTACTTGATTACTCCACCAGCGGTAGCAGGGCGTTTAAGCTATCGCGAGCATCGCCGTAGAACATTCGCGTGTTCTCCTTGAAGAATAGCGGGTTCTCAATACCCGAGTAGCCAGTGCCCTGGCCACGCTTGCTGACGAACACCTGCTTCGCTTCCCATACTTTGAGAACCGGCATCCCCGCAATGGGGCTGTTGGGGTCCTCTTCGGCCGCGGGGTTCACGATATCGTTGGAGCCGATAACGATAACCACGTCGGTACTGGCAAAATCGTCGTTAATCTCATCCATCTCCAGCACGATATCGTAAGGCACCTTGGCTTCCGCCAGCAGGACGTTCATATGGCCTGGCAAGCGCCCAGCCACGGGGTGAATGCCGAAGCGGACGGTTTTGCCAGCGGCGCGCAGCTTGCGGACTAAATCGCTGACCGCCGTTTGCGCCTGCGCCACCGCCATGCCGTAACCCGGCACGATGATGATGCTGTCGGCGTCGTTCAGTGCGGTAGCGACGCCATTGGCGTCGATGGAGACCTGCTCGCCTTCGATTTCCGCGGCAGGCCCTTGAGCCCCCCCAAAACCACCTAGAATCACGCTGACAAAGTTACGGTTCATCGCCTTACACATAATGTAAGAGAGAATCGCACCGGAAGAGCCCACCAGCGCACCGGTCACGATCAGCAGGTCGTTGGAGAGCGTGAAACCAATCGCCGCCGCCGCCCAGCCGGAGTAGCTGTTCAGCATCGAGACCACCACCGGCATATCCGCCCCGCCAATGCCCATGATCAGGTGGTAGCCGATAAAGAACGCCAGCGCTGCAATCACTAGCAGCGTCCAGAAGCCTGCGCCGTTGAGGTAGAGAATCGCCAGCAGTAGCGACACTACCGCGGCACCCGCATTCAGTAGATGGCCGCCGGGCAGCTGCTTGGGCTTACCGTCCACCTTGCCCGCCAGCTTACCGAAGGCAATCACCGAGCCGGTGAATGTTACCGCGCCGATAAAGATACCCAGCACCACCTCTATTTGCAGGAACATCAGCTCGTCGGGGGCCTTGGTGGCCACCAGCGCCGCAAAGGCAGAGAACTGGTCCAGCGACGCCTCAGCGGCACGGGCCGCCATCACCCGGCGACGCTCCAGGTCTGCGCTCCAGGCCACGAACACCGCCGCCAAGCCTACGAAACTGTGCAGCGCGGCCACGAGCTGGGGCATTTCGGTCATCTCAACCTTGCCCGCTACGTAAGCGCCAATGGCTGCGCCAATCAGCATCATCGGAATCAGCCACCAGTAGCCGCCGATACCGGGGCCAAACGCAGTGAAAAACACCGCGACCGCCATACCCACGATGCCGTACCACACGGCGCGCTTGGCCTTTTCCTGATTACTCAAGCCGCCCAGCGACAAAATAAACAGCACGCTTGCCGCAATAGCTGCGGCAGATACGAATCCTTGCTCTAACATATCGTCTCTCCGCCGCTTAGGATTTTTGGAACATGGCCAGCATCCGGCGTGTTACCAGGAAGCCACCCACGATATTGATTGATGCGATTAACACCGAAATAGCCGCCAGCACGCTAACCACCGCGCTGCCCGAGCCAATCTGCAGGATCGCTCCCAAAATAATGATACCGGAAATGGCGTTAGTGACCGCCATGAGCGGTGTATGCAGCGAGTGGCTCACTTTCCAAATCACCTGGAAGCCGATAAAGCAGGCCAGCACAAACACAATAAAGTGCTGCATAAACGAGGCAGGAGCGACTAACCCCAGTAGCAGCATCAGCGCGCCGCCCACTGCCAACATGGTCACTTGGCTCTTCGTTTGCGCTTTGAAGGTGGCAAGCTCAGCGGCTTTCTTCTCTTCTGGAGTCGGCTCTTTCTCTTTTTTCTTCGGCTTGGCCGCGCCGATGGCTTTTACCTTCGGCGGCGGCGGTGGGAAGGTGACTTCCCCTTGGTGAGTCACCGTCGCGCCGCGAATCACATCGTCATCCATGTTGTGATGGATCACGCCATCTTTCTCAGGAGTAAGGTCGGTGAGCATGTGACGAATATTGGTGGCGTAAAGCAGTGACGCTTGTGTCGCCATGCGCGAGGGGAAGTCGGTATAGCCGACCACCACCACGCCGTTATCACTTACTACACGCTCACCGGGCTGGGTCAGGTCGCAGTTACCACCCTTCTCGGCGGCCAAATCGACGATCACCGAACCGGGTTTCATGGCGGCGACCATGTCTTCCAGCCAGAGCTTGGGCGCGGGCTTGCCGGGAATCAGTGCCGTGGTAATCACGATATCCACGTCCGGCGCCTGTTCGCGGAAGCACGCCAGCTGCTTTTCGCGGAACTCAGGGCTTGAGGGGGCCGCGTAGCCACCGCTCTCGGAGCCGTCCTGGCTATCCTCAAAATCGAGAAACAGGAATTCAGCGCCCATGGATTCGATCTGCTCAGAAACTTCAGGGCGCACGTCAAAGGCGCGCACTACCGCCCCTAAGCTGGTCGCGGTGCCTATCGCCGCTAAACCTGCCACCCCAGCCCCGATGACCAATACCTTGGCAGGCGGTACTTTGCCTGCGGCGGTCACCTGGCCGGTAAAGAAACGGCCGAAGTTATTGCCCGCTTCAATGACTGCGCGGTAGCCCGCAATGTTCGCCATGGAGGAGAGCGCATCCATCTTCTGCGCCCGGGAAATACGCGGCACCATGTCCATCGCGATGACGGTGGCACCCTGGGCTTTGCAGGTTTCCAGCAGCGCTTCGTTTTGAGCTGGCCAGAAAAAGGCGATCAGCGTTTGGCCTTTCCGCAGCTGTTTAGCTTCGGCCTCAGTCGGCTCGCGGACTTTAATGACCACCTCAGCGTCGCGCCAAAGCGCGTCGGCACTCTCCGCCACGGTCACGCCAGCGTCGCGATAAGTGTCGTCATTAAAACCCGCGGCCAGGCCGGCACCTGTTTCGATGAGGCATTCATGGCCCAGCTTCTGCAGGTGCTTTGCGCTCTCGGGGGTCAACGCGACTCGCGCTTCTCCCCGAGCAATCTCTTTCGGTGCGCCTATTTTCACACGCCTTCTCCCTTGTTTTATCCGCGTTCAGCGCCCAATCCCTTGCAGCCGGGTGGTTGCCCCAACGTCTTTGGGCGCTGTCTACTCACTATGATCTACTCACTATTGCCTATTCACTATTGCGCGAAAAAATGCGCCAGATAGCAGTTTAGGATCTAATGCCGAGCCCGCCAGTGACCATTCAACCTTTGATTCAACTATGTTGTTTATCTACAACACAATGACATACACGTCATTTTTCTACCGGCTAGCACTCTGTGCAAACGCGGTCAGCTCGTCATAGAGCCACACGTTTTCAGGGGCATTGGCGTAGAGACTATGCTGGATCAGTGTCATGGTTAAGGCGGGTAGTTCTTCAGGTGGGGCAACCATGCGAACAGGCAGCATCGCGACAAAGCGCTCGGCCATTTGCCGAGGTAAGGTAATAATGGCGTCGGTGAGCGCCACCACCCGCGCGGCGGCGATGTAGTTGAGGTTTTTCGAGATCACCCGGCGGCTCAGTCCATGCTGGGCTAGGCAGCTCTCAATGCGGCTGGGCAGCAGGCCGCTGATATCGGCAAGCTCCACATGGGGCTGGTGGGCAAACTCCTCTAGCGCCAAGGCATCGCCTACATGAGGGTTCTGCTGGGCGGCTAGGCACACCAGCTCTTCATGCATCCAGGGCGTTTGCAACACGCCGCTGGGTAGCGATGATTGGCTATCCAACCCCACCACCATATCCACTTGGCGTTGCTCTAGGGCTTCGCTTAGCACTTCTGGGGTAATCAACTCAATGGAGAAACTAATGCCCGGCGCATAGCCCAGCAGTTGGCTAAGAAACGCTGGGTACATGACCTCTTCAAAGTAATCCGTGGTGGCCAGGGTAAAACGGCGGGTACTGGTGGCTGGGGCAAAGATGGCAGGCGGCGCGAGGCCTTCCTGAAGCGCGGCTAAGGCTTGCTGCACCACTGGCAGCAGTGCGAGCGCTCTGGGCGTTGGCTGCAGGCCCTGCTCGGTGCGTACCAATAGCGGGTCACCCAACGCTTCACGCAGGCGCTTGAGGGCATGGCTTAGCGCTGGCTGGCTTAAATGCAGT
This sequence comes from Halomonas sp. Ps84H-12, assembly GCF_024124725.1. NCBI lineage: Bacteria > Pseudomonadati > Pseudomonadota > Gammaproteobacteria > Oceanospirillales > Halomonadaceae > Halomonas > Halomonas sp. Ps84H-12. The sequence goes on from NZ_JAMXSJ010000013.1 coordinate 80,601, forward strand.
TTTTCGGCAGCGCGGGTGACATGGCGCTCGCGCATCAGCACTTCAAATACCAGCAACAAATTTAGGTCAAAGTGGCGTAGCGAACGCATAGCGCCTCACTATTTATATCATGAATGATTTCATTCTAAACATTCATTTCATTCATCGCGAAAAATTTCTTATCGTCGCGCTTCCTTGAGCATCCCCGCCCGCGCTTGCCACCCTTTTCTTACTGTTGCACACCATAGGAGTACACGTTAGGTGACCCCATCTCAGATCATGCCCAGCCTGTTTGGTGACGTTATCTCCACGTTTATGGGCGTGCCCAAAGCGACTGATCCCAACGCCACCGATGCTGAAGTCGTGGTTAGCGGCGTACCATTTGATCTAGCGTGCTCTGGCCGTTCTGGCACGCGTATGGGGCCGAACACGATTCGCCAAAGCACCGCTAACCTGATTTGGGAAGGCAAGCGCTGGCCGTGGGATTTTGCTCTGGAAGATCGCCTGCGGGTGTGCGATGCCGGCAACCTGGATTACGCCTACGGCGAGCCGGAAAGCCTGGTAGACAACCTGGAAACCCACGCTATGCGCTGGTTGAATGCAGGCAAAAAGATGCTGACGCTGGGCGGCGACCACTACATCAGCCTGCCGCTGCTACGCGCTCACGCCCGTGAACATGGCCCGCTGGCACTGATTCACTTTGATGCCCATACCGATACCTATGAGCAAGGCACACGCTTTGACCACGGCACGATTTTCCACCACGCCTTGCAGGAAGGCTTGGTCGTGCCGGAGCATTCGCTGCAAATCGGCATTCGTACCAGCTATGACCGCAACAACCACCCTTACGAAGTGCTCGATGCCGACTGGGTGAACGACCATGGCCCTGCGGCGGTACTGGAGAGGATTCGTGCTCGGGTGGGCCATCACCCAGCCTACGTGACGCTGGATATCGACGGCCTGGACCCCGCCTTTGCGCCGGGCACCGGCACGCCGGTATGCGGCGGTATGTCCACCGATCTGATGCTGAAAGTAATGCGCGGCATGGTGGGTATGGAGCTGGTGGGTATGGACCTAGTGGAAGTGAACCCCGCCTACGACCACGGCGACATTACATCACTTGCTGCAGCTACGCTGGGGTTGGAGTTTTTATATGTGCTGGCAGCGTCTAAGCGCGGTTAAACGCGTAAGGCAAGGAAGTTCACCTTGGCGATGATGCCAAGGCGGATCAGCTTATGCAGTAGGCGGAGGAGTACGGGAATGTTCATAGCCGCTAACCTACGACGTCGTTTAGCGGAGACGGGGATGAGTGGGAATAGGTATTTTTTAGCTGGAAGCTAAAATCTGTCGATATTTATTCGCTGAAAGCTATAGCAGAAATAATGAAAACGATCACTTACCGGAAAAGCGCGTTGAAGGTATTGCAGCGAATGCCACGGCCAGAGTCGAAGCATACAAGGCAAGATCAAGGCCTACGCGGAAGACCCAGAAAGCCAGCGCAATAATATGAAGGCGTTGAAAGGGAGCAAGTATATTCGTCTGCGGGTAGGCGACTGGCGGGTGATCATCGACGAGCGCGGCGGTGTTTCTCAATAGCGCACTCATAACCGCCCATCACAGTCAATGAACAGGAGGCGGCATGAGCGTCCCTCAAATTATTCAAACGCCCACCGGCGAGCGGTTGGTGGTACTGCCTGAGCAGGAGTACTACGCCTTGCTTGCTCGACTGGAAGACCAGGACGATATCAACGCTGCAAACGCGGTAGTGGCTCGCGGTGAAGAGTCGTTTCCAGAAGCGGTTGTGAATACGCTGCTGGACGGTGTGGTACCCGTGAAAGTGTACCGTGAATACCGTGGCCTGCGTGCGGGAGAACTAGCGGAAAAAGCAGGGATTAGCCAGGGATATCTTTCCGAAATAGAGGCAGGCAAAAAGAGCGGCTCGCTGAGCGTGCTAACCCGTATTGCGGCTGCTTTAGATGTGGAGTTAAGCGACCTCATCTAGCTGCCATACAGCCACTCCAACAGCACCCAGCCAGATACGCTAACGCAAAAGGTGCGAGATAGGCACTTCTACCTCCTGCGTGCGATTTAGCCATTGCAGCAAGATAATCGCCCGCTCTTCACCATTGCGGGCTCGGCTTAGCTGCTGCTGAAAGGTGGCCGAATGTCCTGCAAAGGGGCCATTCTCCACCGTGACCTCCTGCCCAGCTTCAAAGCTAGACGGCAAAGCGTCTTGGTCTTCACGTGCCTTTAGCAAGGCGATTAATTCATGAGATATGACAGCAGGACGATCACCAAACGTCACAATACGACTAACCCCCCGGGTAGAACGGATGGGCCGCCAATTGCTTTGCAGCTGGTCAAGATAGATAAATAAGTAGTAAGGAAACAGCGGCTCGCTCACCCACTCAACTTTACCTCTGCGCTTTTTACGGCATAAGAGTGTGGGGTGAAAGATATCAAACCCCTGATTCAAAAGATTTTCTTCAGCCCTAAAGGACTCACCACCTTTGCACTGAATCCTGAATCCGTGAGACCGGCCCCCGGAAGCACTTCTAACCCACTGACCTGCATGGCAATATAGCCATTATCGCCATTCACCCAGACAGTGCCATGCCCAACATAAAGTTCCGCGCCAGTCGCCGCACCCTCACCAGCCACGCCGGG
>NZ_JAMXSJ010000014.1:0-83203 GCF_024124725.1 Halomonas sp. Ps84H-12
TCAGGATCAGCTTCAAGTGCCTTGTGGTGGTAATACGTCGATGGGGCGATTGGCAGTTGACTACAAATCGACTCGACCCCGAACTGAGCACGATGCTCGTCGATAAATGACACCATCAATTGGGTTTTCGGTCGAGCTCCGCCTGGGCGAAAAAAGCAGCCGCCTTACGGAGAATTTCATTGGCACGCTTCAATTCGGTGTTTTCACGCTCTAGCTGCTTGAGCCGTTCATGTTCAGACAGGTTAACCGAGCTGTTTTCCTGCGTGAGTTCTGTGCGTTTGCACCAGGCTCTCAAAGTCTCTGGTGTACAGCCGAACTTGCTGGCAATGGAGCAGATCGCCGCCCACTTGGACGGGTATTCGCCTTGCTGTTCAAGGACTAATCGAACAGCTCGCTCCCGGACTTCTGGGGAATATCGTTTTGGTGAGTTCATAACTCCATCCTCTCAAGATATGGAGTCTCCGGTAAAGCCGGGGCGGTTCACCCAACAAGTCCCCGACTTTGTTGAATCCGGTAACTGCCGCGTTGCCTGCCACATGGTGGCGGAAATGCTTGAAGACCGCCGCTTGAAGGAGGAGACCCTATGAACGCCCAGGCGGAAACGATCGCGACCATGCCGACCCAAAACGAAGCGAGCAACGACTCGCTACTGCAAATTCGCGGTCTTAAAAAGCGTTTCTCACTCTCCGGTGATTTTCTGGAACAGCTACGTTTCAAAGGCGGCAAGCTGGTTCGCCATCAGGAGTTTATCCACGCCATTAACGGCGTGAACCTGGACATCAAACGCGGCGAAGCGCTCTGCGTGGTGGGTGAATCTGGCTGCGGTAAGTCCACCGTGGCGCGCACGGTCATGGGGCTGATTTCTCCCTCAGAGGGTGAAATTCGCTACGACAGCCAGCGCATCGACGATCTCAGCTCGAAGCAGCTCCTGCCCTACCGCAAGCGCATGCAGATGATCTTCCAGAACCCTTACGCGTCGCTGAACCCACGCATGACCATTCAGCAGACGCTGGAAGAGCCACTGCGGCTTCACCATCCCGACTGGAACCGCCAGCAGATCCTCGATAAAGTCGAGGAGGTGATGCATTCGGTGGGTATCGACCCAGACTGGGGCAAGCGCTTTGGACACGAGTTCTCCGGCGGTCAGCGCCAGCGGATTGCGATTGCTCGCGCACTCGCCGTCGACCCCGAATTTATCGTGGCTGACGAGCCCATTTCAGCACTGGACGTATCCATTCAGGCTCAGGTGCTCAACCTGCTGATGGATGCCCAACGGGACCGTAACCTGACCTATCTGTTTATCACCCACGACCTGGCCGTGGTCGAGCACTTCGGCACGCGGGTGGCCGTTATGTACTTGGGCACGGTATGCGAGATTGCCACCACCGCTACGCTGTTTGCTAAGCCTCGGCACCCCTATACCCAGGCGCTGCTGTCGGCCATCCCTCGGCTGGAAGATGACCGCCCCCAGCACATTCGCCTCTCCGGTGAAGTGCCTACGCCGGTCAATCTGCCTAGCGGCTGTGTCTTTCATGGCCGTTGCCCCCATGCCAACGCCCGCTGCAAACAGGAAATCCCTGCACTAAGAACCCAGGATGACGGTACCCGCGTTGCGTGCCACGCTGTTGAAGAAGGCCGCCTATGAGCGCGGCCCATTCAACCGTTATACGCTTGGCCGCTTTGCGAGGTAAGGCATGGAAATTCGCTGGCTAGAAGACTTTATTGCTTTGGCCAGAACGCGACACTTCTCTCGCGCTGCCGACGAACAGCACGTCACACAGCCCACCTTTTCCCGGCGCATTAAGCTGCTGGAAGAGGAGATGGGCGTCACGCTGATCAACCGGCAAACGCTACCGCTGTCGTTAACGCCTGCGGGGGAAGAGTTTTTAACGCTATGCGAACAGGTCACCGACCGGGTTCGCTTAACGCGTGATCGCGTTCGTGAGATCAGTGCCGGGCAGCAGCGGCGCATTATGGTGGCAGCACCGCAAAGCCTGCTGGCGCATTTTCTGCCCGAATGGCTGACCCAACTGGGTTGGCAAGACCGTATGCAGCCCTACTTGCGCGCCACGGGCTGGGTGGCCAGCGACTACTTCCAGGCGCTTGCCCGGGCGGAGTGTGATCTGGCGATTTGCTACTGGCCTATTGGCCGCTGTGATCTAGATATTGATACCAGCGCCTGTACTTACCGAGTCATTGGACATGAGCGGTTGATCCCCATGACAGGGCTGAAAGCCGATGGCACGCCCTGTGCACAGCTCCCCGGCACTCGCCAGCAGCCAGTGCCTTGGCTGGCGTACCCCAAACGGGGGCTATTAGGCTCGGCGGTCAAAGCGCATTTGGCGCGACTGCCCCAAAGCACGTACTTAACAGCGCAAAGTGAAAATCTCTACGCGGCGGGCATTAAAGAGCTGGTGCTGCTGGGCTATGGCATGAGCTGGCTACCGGAACGCAATGTGGCAGCGGAAACCGCCAACGGCACGCTGGTCAGGGCTGGCGATAGTCGCTGGGACGTGCCGATGGAGCTGCGGCTTTATCGTCACCAAAGCCAGCACCACGCCGAACTCGATAGCCTGTGGAGCGAGCTTACCCCACCCCGATCTTGAAAGGATGTCTTATATGTCAGCAACCCTCTACCAACAGCAGCGCGAGCATATCGCGTCGCTACAGCGTGCTTACCAGCAATGCTTAGCTACCCATCAACTGGATAGCCTGGCGATTTACAGCGGCCACGCCCGCTACCATTTCGCCGATGATCACACCACGACCTTTCAGGCCTACGGGCATTTCACCCACTGGGTAGGGTTGGCCGATGTTCAGCACAGCTGGCTGGTGATTCAACCCGATCAACGCCCCCAGCTCTACCTCTATGCGCCCGCAGATTTTTGGCACTTGCCGACACAGCTACCTGAAGAGCCGTGGGTCGCCGAGTTTGATGTGCACCTATGTAGCGACAAAATCACGCCACCGCTATCAGGCCGCGCCGCCGTCATTGGCGATGTAACGGAGCTTGAAAGCACCGCGCAGCTCGCTAACGTGGCCACGTTGCAACCTGAAGCGTTAGTTCGCGAGCTAGATGAGCTGCGGATGACGAAATCTGCTTATGAAATTGCCTGCCTGCGTGAAGCTAACCGGCTGGCGGTAGCAGGTCATCAGGCGGCTAACGCCGCTTTTATAGGCGCTGCCGCCGAGCTGGATGTGCAGTTAGCCTATCTGGCAGCCAGCCGGCAACGCGAGTCTGAAGTGCCCTATCAAAATATTATTGGGCTAAATGAGCATGCCGGGGTCTTACACTATCAGCACTATGACCTGTCAGCCCCCAAGCAGCGTTATAGCCTGCTGGTAGATGCGGGCAGACGCTTTCGGGGTTACTGCGCCGATATTACCCGCACCTATGCAGGCCCAGATGCCCCCAGCGAGTTTGACGCTTTAATTACCGCCATGCACAGCCTCAAAGATGAGCTGATTGCACACATCGCCCCTGGCGTTGATTTCGTTGCACTGCATGAAAAAATGCACCAAGGATTAGCTGATATCTTGGTCACACACGGGCTATATAACGGCAGCGCAGAAAGCGCCATGGAAGCAGGTATCACGAGAGCCTTTTGCCCCCACGGGCTTGGGCACTCGTTGGGTATTCAGGTACATGATGTGGCCGGGTTGAGACAGCCAGACGGCACACCATCACCGGCACCTGACGCTCACCCTGCCCTGCGCCTCACCCGCACCCTGCAACCCGGCATGGTAGTGACCATTGAACCAGGGCTCTATTTTATTCCCATGCTGCTCGCGCCGCTGCGCCAGCAGGGAATTGCCGTCAACTGGGCCACGGTGGACGCTTTGGCCGCCTGCGGCGGTATCCGCATCGAAGACAATATCGTGATTACGGAAAGCGGCTGCGACAACCTGACACAAACACATTAGTGCCAGGTAAAAAAACACCCGGTTCCAATGAAGGAACCGGGCGTACCTTGGCGATTAACCGCCAGACTTAAAACGATAGGCTTAGAAACGGTAGGTAATACCACCGCCTACGGTGACAGGCTCGATGTCCACTTCACCTACACGGCCAGCGCCATCCAGGTTGATGTCGGAGTTGACGTCGGCATAGCTCACATAACCGTTTAGCATGATGTTTTCGGTGACGGCCAAGTCCACACCCGCTTGGCCAATGGCGCCATAGCTCTCATCGATGCTAAAACCAGTCGGCTCGCTAGAGAAGCGGGTATAGTTTAAGCCAACACCAACGTAGGGCTGTACTTTAGAGTCTAAACCACCCAAGGGGTAGTAGTTGACCAGCAGGTTGACCGGCAGGCGATCGACGCTACCTCCACTGGCACCAGCTGCGCTTAAATCGTGTTCAAATTTCTCAGAGCTGTTTAATTCAACGCCAACTTTGTCGCTGAACAGGTAACCCGCACCATAAGTGAAGCCACGTGCGCTTTGTACGTTGAGGTCCGCACCGCCAACATTGCCGTTACCTGAGCCCGTGTCCGTTTGGGCAACACCGCCGCGAACAAAGACATCGCCAGCTTCATAAGCCATAGCGGCTTGGCTCGCCATGAAAGCGCTGGCTGAAACGATAGCGGCGGTGATCAATTTCATTTTGCTCATCAGGGTCATCCTCTTGCATCTTGCTTGGAATTGGTGCTGGTCGACACCAGCTAACCTATACAATATATAGTATACGAACACTGTTTCCAAATTTCCTGTGAAATTTTATTATAGGTTTTCTGACTCTGATAGCTTTTATTAACCAACGGCCCCGAAAAGCAGGCATAAAAAAAGTCCCCCGAAGGGGACCCAGGTGGAGCACGCCAGCTCACTCGGTGGGTTGCCAGGCATCGCCTTAGCAACGTCGCAAAGAAGGGAGAGCATCGAGTGTCGTCATGCAAGTGACCTAAATGACTCTGTTCATTTGCTGCTTACCGTTTATGTAGCGAGCCGCATGCCAATAAATATATTTCTACTTAAATACATAGAGTTATAAAAAATAAACCGTATTCGAAAGACGCGCATCGCTTGCCAGACGGCAAAAGCGCACCAGCAGTGCGCAATTGTTGCTGCGTTGCTCCATAACGAATCATGCCAGCGCCGTCGACGGATAGCGCTACTGGCACACCTGGTTGCGGCCCCGCGTTTGGCGCGGTAAAGCGCCTCATCCGCCAATACCAGTAAACGATCCCGATCTTGATCTGACGCATCGAGGCTGCACACCATGTGCTCAACACCCATCATGGCATCGACAATTAAAATATCGGGGGCTCTTTGTTAATCTCCTTGCACGCAGCCGGAACCGAGGAGAACAGGCATACCACGTAGCTGAAGTTTGTCAACTGTTCCAGGATATGCTGCCCTAGCGTTGGGTCCTCTTCAATTAGCAGTTAATGTCAATGTATGCATTTATTCAGCTGCTGTCGTTAGCTGTATCGATATTTCACATTTAAAACGGCTACCGTGCCAAGACACGTTTAACTCACCATGGAAAAGTGCGTATGACTAAGCCCCACATCATCTATATCACTGGCGGTGCCCAAGGAATTGGTCTCGGTATCGCCCACACCCTGCTCACCGACGGCTATCGCGTTGCCATTACGGATATTGATAAAGAAGCCCTAAGTGCGGCCGCTGAACGACTGCCCCGCCGTGAGAACCTGCTAACACTAATGGCGGATGTCAGCGATGAAGCCCAAGTGGCAGCCAGCCTCGAAAAAACCGTCGGCCACTTTGGCCAGCTCAACGGCATCGTGCATAACGCGGGCCTTGCCGACCCCTTCCATGGCCCGGTGGAGCAGCTCTCGCTAGAGACATGGCAGGCCTACTTAAACACTAACCTCACCGGCGCCTTTTTGTGCGCCAAGCATGGGGCTGCTTATCTACGCCCGCACGGCGGCAGTATGGTGCTGATGGCCTCGTCACGCGCCATCCAATCCGAGCCGGATACCGAAGCCTACGCCGCTAGCAAAGGTGGCATTGTCGCGTTGACCCACGCGCTAGCGGTCAGCCTAGGCCCGGATATTCGCGTCAACGCCGTTAGCCCTGGCTGGATCGAGGTCAGCGACTGGCAAAAACCCAGCCGCCAGCAGCCGGTGGAGCACCGCGCCATCGATCGTGACCAGCATCCGGTGGGGCGCGTGGGCACTCCCGAAGATATTGCCGCGCTCACCCGCTTTCTTCTCTCCAAAGAATCCGGCTTTATCACCGGGCAGAACTTTGTCGCCGACGGCGGGATGACGCGCAAAATGATTTATGCCGAGTAGCGGCACCGCCCATCAAAAAATCCCATTAAAAAAGGCCATCCGCGGATGGCCTTTCGCCTTTCAAAAACGTACCGCTATGGCGTGACGATAATTTTCACCTGCGCCTTATCGTTCAGCAACGCCTCAAAGCCCTCCTCCACGATATCCGCCAGCGGAATGCGTTGAGTGACCATATCCTCGGCGCGGAAGTAGCCCCGCTGCATCAGCGCCATCACCGCTGGGTACACATGGCGATAGGCAATGATGCCTTTCATGGTGCGCTCCTTGATGACCAGGTCATTGGGCTGGAAGCTGGCGTCACCCTCCCAAATACTCACCACCACCACTTCGCCGCCCTCGTGAGTGCTGTGCAGCGCTTGGTTGAGCACGGCGGGAATGCCGGTCACTTCGAAGGCCACGTCCACCCCGCCGCCGCTCAAGGCGTGCAGTTTCTCCACCGCGTCCTCTTGCTGTGGGTCGACGACCATGGCTCCCAGCGCTTCGGCTTTGGCCTTACGGGACGGTGCGACTTCCACCGCATAAATCTGTGCAGCCCCGGCGGCTTTAAGCGCTTCGATGGTCATTAAACCAATCGGCCCCGCACCAAACACCACGGCACTATCCCCGGCTTTGAGGCTGCTCTGGCGTACTGAGTGCAGCGCGACCGCCGCAGGCTCGACCAGCGCCCCCTGCTCGTAGCTGAGGTCATCCGGCAGTTTGTGCACCATATGCTCACCCATCACGGTGAACTCCGAAAATCCGCCGCCACCGCCGGAGAGGCCGTGAAAGCCGAGCAGCGGCGTCAGGTTGTAGCGCTCCATCTGGTAAGCGCCATCCTTGTTAGGTGAAAGTATCGGCTCAATGGCCACACGGTCGCCTACTTTCACCCGCGTCACTTCCTCACCAACCTCCACCACTTCACCCGCAAACTCATGGCCCATGATGATCGGTGCCTGTTCGCCGCTAATGGGGTGCGGTTTGCCTACCGGAATAAAAATCGGCCCGGCGGCATACTCGTGTAAATCGCTGCCGCAAATACCGCAGGCGGCGACTTTCACTTTCACCGCATGGGGGTCGTTGATGGTAGGCACCGGCACGTGCTCAACGCGCAGATCTTTAGCGGCATACCACACTGCGGCCTGCATCTGAGGCTGATTCGTTGACTGACTCATAAGTATCCCTTCCTGTTAAGACACATAGCTTTTAAGACACATGGTGAACCGGCTGCAGCCCATAGACGGGGGTATCTAGTCCTTCCATACGAGCCTTTAACTGCAGCGCCAAATAGTGAGAGTAGTGCCGGGACTGGTGCAGGTTGCCACCGTGGAACCACAGCGCCTCTTGTTGGGTGGGCTTCCACATATTGCGCAGTTCGCCCTCCCAAGGGCCAGGGTCTTTGGTGGTGTCAGAGCCTAACCCCCAGCATTTACCCACTTTATCGGCCACTTCCTGGGAGATAAGCCGTGCCGCCCAGCCGTTCATGGAGCCATAGCCAGTGGCGTAGACGATTAAATCAGCGTCCAGCTCGCTGCCGTCAGTGAGCGTGATGGAGTGCGGATTAATACGCTCGATGCCAACACCGCTGCGCAGCTTAATATCGCCATTGGCGACCAGATCGCAGGCCCCCACATCGATGTAGTAACCCGAGCCACGGCGCAGGTATTTCAAAAACAGGCCAGACTCATCGTCACCGAAATCGAGCATAAAGCCCGCGTCTTCGAGTTTTTGGTAAAACTCAGCGTCGCGCTGTTTAATCGCCTCAAACGCCGGGCGCTGGAAGTCAGGCAGCACTTTGTAAGGAATGGAGGCAAACAGCAGGTCGGCTTTTTCGTGGGTCAACCCGCCAGCTACCGCCTCTTCCGAGTAGAGCGGCCCCAGCACTTCTTCCATCAATGAATCCGACTTAACGATATGGGTCGAGGAGCGCTGGAGCATGGTGACATCGGCATCGTGCTCCCAGAGCGCGGCGGCAATATCGTGAGCCGAGTTATTCGAGCCCACGATCACGCACTTTTTGCCCGCGTAAGCATCCGGCCCTGGGTGCTGGCTGGAGTGCTGCTGCTCGCCTTCGAAGCTTTCCGCGCCTGCAAACTTGGGCACGTTGGGCATACCGGACATCCCGGTAGCCATCACCAGCTGTTTCGGGCGTAGCGTGATCTCTTCGCCGTTGCGCTTCACGTTCACGATCCACTCGCCTGCGGCTTCATCGAAGCGTGCATTGTCGCAGGTCGTGGAACTCCAATAATTGAGCTCCATCACTTTTGTGTACATTTCCAGCCAATCGCCCACTTTGTCTTTCGGGGCAAACACCGGCCAGTTCTCCGGGAAAGGAATGTAGGGCAGGTGGTCGTACCATACCGGGTCGTGCAGGCAGAGGGATTTATAGCGCTTGCGCCAGGAGTCCCCCGCACGCTCGTTGCGCTCGATGATGATGGTGGGCACGCCCATTTGCTTTAGCCGCGCCCCCAGGCCAATACCGCCCTGGCCACCGCCAATGATCACGCAGTAGGGCTGGCGCGTGTAACCAAGCTCCGCTTCTTCCCGCTCGCGGGCTTCCAGCCAGGTTTCACGCTGTTTGTTGGCACCATGCTCGGCCCCTTTAGGGCGATGGTGGTTGCGCGGTTCGGGAAAATCGTCCAGCGCCTGCATGGTGGTCAGCAGTGTCCAGCACTTGCCGTTTATCAAACGTAGGTAGCCTTTTCCGCTGGCAATGGCCGTTTTGAAGGTGAACCACGCCTCGACGGTATCGCCGTTTTCGCTGGCCTCACCGTCAAGCTGCCACTGGGTGGGCTGAGTATTGGCCAGCGTGGCATCAAGCATGGCCTGGATTTCCTTCTGGCCTTCGCAGGTTTTTAGATTCCAGGTAAACGCCAGAAAATCGCGCCAGTAGCACTCGTCGTTGAATAGCATCAGCACGCGTTGGATATCGCGCGCCTGGAGCGCTTCATCAAACTCATGTAGCCATGCGTTGACGGTGCTGGTAGCGCTTGATGGGGTACTTACCTCTGTGTGAGTCATCGCGGGTACTCCAAGGTCGTTGTTATTGTTGCACTGTCGATAAGACACTCAACCCTAAGCACCTGCCGTGCCAAATGCGCTAAATAGGCAATAAGCAACTGAAAAATATCAGCAATCAAACATCCACACAGCGCCATAAAACAGCGCAAACCGCGTACACCTGTCACGTCGTGTGTACGGCTAACGTTACAGGTGTAACGCACGACTAACGGCGTAATACACCCTCGTTGACACCCTCTACAAAGCGCATAGTCTGGAAGTACAACAATAATCGTGTGTGGATTCGCCATGCCAACGCCATCACTACCACCGACACGCTTGGCCTCCTTGCAGCGCCAGCATATCGAGCACATCTTCCAGCTCGGTGAAGGGCTGGATGCGCCGCAGCTACCGGCACAGGCCACCATCCGCCGCTCTTGGCTGCGCTGCCTCAACGAGTACCAACTCGACCCCACGCAGCCACGCCCTGCCCGGGTGGTGCCCCAGCAAACCTTGATCGAGCACCGGGAATCCGTCGATGAGCTGCTGCACGTCGCCCGGGCCGGGGTCGAGCAGCTCTACGGGCAAATCGCCCAGCTCGGCTACGTGCTGCTCCTCACCGATCATCGCGGCATTACCGTGGAGTTTCGCGGCAATCCCAATCAAGACCAGCAGCTACGCAAAGCGGGCCTCTATTTAGGAGCTGACTGGGACGAGCGCTTCGCGGGTACCTGCGCCGTAGGCACCTGCCTGCACGACCGCCAAGCGATCATTTGCCACCGCCAGGAGCACTTCGACGCCACGCATATTTCTCTGACCTGCACGGCTGCCCCTATCGCCGACCCGCAAGGCAACGTAATGGCCGTGCTGGATATCTCTGCGCTGCAGTCGCCCACTCAGCATGAGAGTCAGAACTTCAGCCTATCGCTGGTGACGCTCTACGCCCGCATGATCGAAGACGCCTACTTTCTGCAGCGCTACCGCGACTGCCTAATGGTGCGCTTAGATACCTCGCGGGAATTTGTGCATGTGAACGGGCGTGGGCTTATCGCCATTGAAGAGAACGGCCAGGTTATTGCCGCCAATGCCGTCGGCCGCGAACTGATCAGTACGCACCAACAGCGCTGGCCGCCGTGGTCTGCTCAACACGCACCGATGCTCAGCGAACTGTTTGAGTGCGAAATTTCCGATGTGCTGAGTATCAACAGCGCGACCAACGACCAGCTCAGGGCGTTTCGCGCCCGCGCCAGCAACGCCATCTACTTTATTAGCCTGCTTGAGCCGCGCAGGCCGCGCATCGCACCACTCGGAAAGCCCGCCTCCTCGCTGCCAACAGCGCTAGAACGGCTGGGGGCCGACGACCCCGCTATACGTAAAGTGCAGAAATTGGCCGAACGGCTGCGTAACGAAGCCAGTGTCAACGTGCTGATCAGTGGTGAAACCGGTACCGGCAAAGAAGTAGTCGCCCGTGCGCTGCACGATAGCGGCAACCGCGCCAAAGGCCCCTTTATTGCGGTGAACTGTGCGGCGATTCCCGAAGCGTTGATCGAAAGCGAGCTGTTCGGCTACGAACCCGGCGCGTTTACCGGCGGGCGAGCAAAAGGTATGCGCGGGCTGATCCCTCAGGCCCATGGCGGCACGCTGTTTTTAGACGAGATCGGCGATATGCCACTGGCGCTACAAACCCGCCTGCTGCGGGTACTGGCCGAGCGGGAAGTGATGCCGCTAGGGGCAAACAAACCCGAAAAAGTCGATATCCGGGTGATCACCGCTACCCACCGCCATATCGATACCATGATTGCGCAGGGAGAGTTTCGTGAAGACCTCTACTACCGCCTGAACGGTGCCCAACTGCGCTTACCACCGCTGCGCGAACGCGCCGACAAGCTCTACGTGATTCGCCAAGTATTCAGCGATGTGGTGAGCGAACGCGGCGGAAGCTCCGCCCCTAGGCTGCGGGCCGACGCCATCAGCGCCCTACTTGCCTACGCCTGGCCCGGCAATATTCGTCAGCTTAAAAACGCCCTGGCGTTTGCACTCGTCACCGCCGAGAGCGACGAAATCACCGTACACGACCTGCCCGAACAGTGCCTCAGCCAGCGCATTACCCACTCGCCAGCCATCACCGCGCCTGAAAACGAGGCCGCCGATAGCCAACTCCTCATTCAGCTGCAGCAACACCAATGGAACATTAGCGCCGTGGCACGCGAGCTGGGGGTTTCACGGCCAACGGTGTATCGGCAAATGCAGCGCCAAGGCATCGTGCCGCCGAATAAGGCCTGAGAGCGGACGGCGCTTGGCCTGGGCGACCAGCCTCACGTACACTTGTTTGAATCTGATATTCACCACGCTTCCAATAAGCCGAGGCCCACTATGGCGTTTGATTCCACTTCTTCGTATATCGCAACCAATGCGCTTAAACAGGCGGTGAATGCTGCCGTGATACTTGAGCGCCCGCTACTGATCAAAGGCGAGCCAGGCACCGGCAAAACCTTATTAGCAGAAGAGCTGGCAGAATCCCTCGGCACCAAGCTGATCACTTGGCACATCAAATCCAGTACTAAAGCCGCTCAAGGGCTGTATGAGTACGATGCGGTGAGCCGCCTGCGGGATTCACAGCTAGGTGTAGAAGGTGTTGAGAACGTCGCTAACTACATCAAGCCCGGCAAACTGTGGGAAGCCTTTACCGCTGATGAGCGGGTGGTCCTGCTGATTGATGAAATCGACAAGGCAGATATCGAATTCCCCAACGACCTGCTCCAAGAGCTGGACCGTATGGAGTTTCACGTCTACGAAACTGGTGAAACCATCCGTGCCGAAAAGCGCCCGATCATTGTCATCACCTCCAACAACGAAAAAGAGCTGCCGGATGCCTTTCTGCGCCGCTGCTTTTTCCACTATATCGAATTCCCCGACCGCGAAACCATGCAGGCGATTGTGGATGTTCACTTCCCGAACATTGCTCCTAAGCTGGTCAGCGAAGCGCTGGAAGTCTTTTTTGATCTGCGTAGCGCCCCAGGGCTCAAGAAAAAGCCCTCCACCTCAGAGCTGGTCGATTGGCTCAAACTGCTGATGGCCGACGAGCTGGCACAAGAAGCGCTTTACCATCGCGACCCCGCCAAAGCGCTGCCGCCCATGGCCGGTGCGCTGGTTAAAAACGAGCAGGACACCCACCTGCTGGAACGCTTGGCCTTTATGATGCGTCGCCAGAAGAACAGCGGGCGCTAAGCCATGTTTATCGGCTTATTTGAAACCCTCAAACGCGCGGGCGTACCTGTTTCACTGCGGGAGCTGCTAGATCTTCACGCCGTGGTGGAGCGCGGCGTGGTGTTTGCCGATATGGAGGCGTTCTATCAGGTCGCGCGTACGGTGATGGTGAAGGATGAGCGCCACTTTGACCGCTTCGATCGCGCTTTTGCCGCCTGGTTCAAGGGTATCGAGGACATGGACGCCGCCATCGAAGCACTGATTCCCGATGAGTGGCTGCGCCGCGAACTCGAGAAACAGCTCACCGACGAGGAGAAGGCCAAGATCGAATCGCTAGGCGGGCTCGAAGAGCTCATCAAGACGTTCAAAAAACGTTTGGAGGAGCAGAAAGAGCGCCACGCAGGCGGCAATAAATGGATTGGTACCGGCGGCACCAGCCCGTTTGGGGCTTATGGCTACAACCCGGAAGGCATTCGCATTGGGCAAGATGGTTCCCGCCACCGCCGCGCCACCAAAGTGTGGGACGAGCGACGCTTTCGCGATTACGACGACTCGCTGGAACTGGGCACCCGCAACATCAAAATGGCCCTGCGACGGCTGCGCAAATTCGCCCGCCAGGGCGCTCGGGACGAGTTCGATGTGGACGGTACCATTCGCGAAACCGCCCGCGATGCCGGGCTGCTCAATATCCAGATGCGCCCGGAGCGCCACAATGCGGTCAAGGTGCTGCTGTTTCTGGACGTGGGCGGCTCCATGGATGACCACATTCGCGTCTGCGAAGAGCTCTTTTCTGCGGCACGCTCCGAGTTCAAGCACCTAGAGCACTACTACTTCCATAACTGCCTCTACGAAGGCGTCTGGAAAAACAACCTGCGCCGTGGCAACGAGCGTATCCCTACCATGGACGTACTGCACACCTACGGCGCGGACTACCAGGTGGTCATCGTCGGCGACGCCGCCATGTCGCCTTATGAGGTCACCCATCCTGGCGGTAGCGTCGAACATTTCAATGATGAAGCCGGCGGCGTGTGGCTCAAACGCTTGACCGAGAAATTCCCCCGTTTAGCCTGGCTTAACCCAATGCCTCCCCGCACTTGGGAATACACCTACTCGACCACGCTCATTCGCGAGCTCATCGACGACCGTATGTACCCGATGACGCTGGAAGGGCTGGAAACCGCTATGCGCGAATTGGCGAAGTAGCGTTTGCCCACCCAACGCCGTTGCTTGGGTGGGGTATTCCAAACCTTCGACAAACGATAGCGTTTTACTCCCTGATCACGTGCCCTAGCCACGCTATTGAGAACATGACAACAGCGTGCAAGCTAGTCGCGAATAATGGAACGTCGCGTTGCCTTAAAGCGTCGCAGGCACATTATTGATCCCGGTTAAAAATGCCTCTTTAGCCTGAGCAAACGCAGCCGCATCGTGTTTAAAGCGACGCAAAATCAGTGCTTCATCCAGTGCTAACGTGGGCGATAGCGCCTCAAGGCTCTTGGCAGGATGGCGCGCCGACAGCCCAATATGCTGGCCATTATCCGCCGCGAACCAGCGTTTGAAGCCGCACTTCTGATAGAACGCTTTCTCTTTTTCATCCTGCGCATCGATGCGCAGCGGAGCCTTCAGACTGAGCTCGCTCAACAAACGAGCTTTTGCACCTTTTGCAAACTCGCAGGCGTGAGTCACGGTCATGCCCTCGCCCGCTTCATCCAGCACCAGCAGGGCTAGCGCCAGCGGCTTTCCAGCACCGTCTACACCCGCCAAAAGGCGTGCGCCTTCTTGGGCAAACAGTACATTTTTAGTACCGGTAAACACTACCAGCGGCGTTAGGCCTGCCTGCTGGCCATACACCTCAGCACATAGCTTGGCCAAACACGCATCACGCGGCTCACTCTGACTTACATGGACTACCTTCATAACGCTCTCTCGTTGCGTTCGTTTACCCCGCCACTTCCCTACGTTACAACAAGCGCTGGCGAGCTATAAAAGCCCGCCAGCGTAGAGCAAAGCGCGTGATGACACCAGTCTGGTTATTCATTGAACCCTAATGCCCTGAGGCAGTCGCAGTAAAGGCAAGGCATTTTTTTATTGCCAAGGAGAGCACATGACACAGTTCATCAACGACCCTACCCTGCCAAAACCCAGTTTCCCGGGTAGCCATATGGTAGTTGACGACCACTATATGTTTATTTCTGGCCTGACGGTGGCCGATCTTTCCAACGGGGAAGCGGCGCGAGGCGATGTTAAAGAGGAGACCCGCCTAGTGATGCGCGAACTCGCGCGCATGCTAGAGCAAGAAGGTGGCAGTCTGGCGGATGTGGTTCGCGTGGATGTTCACCTCACTGACCTAAAACAGATCAATGCGCTAGACAGCATCTACGCCGAATTTTTTGAGCCAGGGCGCTACCCAGCGCGCACTTGTACTGAATCACCCCACATTTGCGGTGGCAGTTCGGTAGAAATTACCTTGATGGCGAAACGTCCATCGAAAGACACTGCAGCGGAATAGCCTCCGTTAAGATTTGACTAACGCCAGGATCGCGTCAATATCCAGATGTGCTTCTAGCGTATCGGCCAAGCGCTCCAAGGCTTGTTCGCGGTGGGCGTTGTAATCTACGCTGCCTGCCTTGGCTAGGCCAAGCTTCGTGAGTAGCGCTTGGCAGGCGTCTGGATGATCAAACAGGCCGTGTAGGTAAGTGCCCATCACTTGGCCGTCCTCGCTGATGGCCCCATCCAAGTGGGTACCGAGATCGAATAGCGGATTGTCCAGAGCGGAGCCTTTGCTAACGCCGTTATGGATCTCGTATCCCTTTACCTTTGCTTCTTCCCCCACCAACATGCCGCTCACGTTGCGAAGCTGCTTGCCCGCCACCATGCGTGTCGTCAGCGGTAACAGACCCAACCCGGCGACTTTCCCGGGCGTGCCCTCTAGCCCGTCGGGGTCATCCACCCACTCCCCCAGCATTTGAAAGCCGCCGCAAATGCCCAGCACTTTGCCGCCATAGCGCAGGTGGCGAGTCATCGCGGCGTCCCAACCTTGGCGCTTTAACCAGGCTAAGTCGCTAGCGGTGCTTTTACTGCCGGGAAGTACGATCACATCAGCGCAGGGAATGGGCTGATCGGGGCCGATAAAGCTAAGCGATACCTGCGGATGCAGGCGAAGCGGATCGAAATCGGTATGGTTACTGATGCGCGGCAGTGCAGGAACGATAACCTTGAGCGTTTGGCTCTCTTTCTCCGCCTGCACGGTGCCGATGCTATCTTCGGCATCCAGCAGCAGCCCTTGTAGATACGGCAGCGTGCCCAGCACCGGCTTTTGGGTGCGCGCTTCCAACCACTCTAGCCCTGGCTCCAGCAGCGCAATATCGCCCCGAAAACGGTTGATAATAAAGCCTTTGGTGCGGGCCTGTTCGCTGTCACTCAGTAGCGCCAGCGTGCCAACCAATTGAGCAAACACGCCGCCGCGGTCAATATCGCCCACCAGCAGCACCGGGCAGTCCGCGGCTTCGGCAAAGCCCATATTGGCAATATCCCCTTTGCGCAGGTTGATTTCCGCCGGGCTGCCTGCGCCTTCGGCAATAATCACATCATAGCGCTGCTCTAACGCTTGCCACGCTGCCATCACGCTCTCTTGGGCGGTGCGTTTGAAGGCGTGGTAGTCCAGCGCGTCCATATGGCCGTACACCTTACCACGCAGAATCACCTGGGCACCCCGGTCGGTTTCTGGCTTTAGCAGTACCGGGTTCATATCGCTATGGGGAAGGACGCCGGCCGCTTGGGCCTGTAGCGCGGTGGAGCGGCCAATCTCGCCACCATCGCTGGTCACCGCACTGTTTAGCGCCATGTTTTGTGGTTTGAACGGGGCCACCGAGAGACCCCGGCGCTTGAGAACTCGGCAAAGCCCCGCCACCACGGTGCTTTTGCCCGCATCCGAGGTGGTGCCTTGAATCATCAGTGTGGTCATGGCGTCTTCTCGACCTACGCAGTTGCTGAATATCCGTCCTTGACCTCCTCCCCTTCCTCAGCTTCTTAGGAAGCTGCCGCCTGCGGCGGAAAGGAAGGGGATTCCCGGTTGTTGCCTTCCGGGTTCCTGCTTCACAGCCCGTTGCCCTTGGTGATGGCACCTCAGGTCTTACACAAGCTCCACAGGCTTAACCTCCCGTGAGCCCCACGGTAGTCGTCTTTTCATGCTGCCGGAGCTTGTCAGCGCCCGCCAGAATGGCTTTGCCCGATTGCAAAATGTTGCGGGCAGCGTTCACATCGCGGTCGATGCCTTGGGTGCCACAGTGTGGGCAATCCCAAGTGCGGACATTGAGCGGCATCTTCTCGGTGATATGGCCACAGTGAAAACAGCGTTTTGAGCTGGGATACCACTTGTCGATCTGGACGAAATCGCGCCCGTACCGCTCGGCCTTGTACGCCAGTTGTTGGGTAAGCTGGTACCAGCCCACGTCGCTAATTGCTTTCGCCAGTGAGCTGTTTTTCAGCAGGTTCTTGACCGGCAAACTCTCGGCAGCAATGACTTGGTTCTCGTGAATAAGCTGCGTGGAGAGTTTATGGGTGGCGTCGCGGCGTTGGTCGGCCAGCTTGGCATGCACCTTCGCCACTCGATGCCGCGCCTTGGCGCGGTTTTGCGAGCCTTTCTGTTTGCGCGACAGGTTGCGTTGCACCCGTGCGAGTTTGCGCTCGGTACGATGGAGAAAACGCGGGTTGGGGATTTTGTCGCCGTCACTGGTGATGACGCGATGCGTCAGTCCCAGGTCGATACCGACCATTTTGGGTGTCACGGGCAGCGGCGTGACCGCTTCTTCCACCAAAAAGCTGACGTGGTAACGGCCAGCGGTATCGCAGCTCACCGTGATACTGCTTGGTGTGCCGGAAAAATACCGGCTCCAGCGGATATCGAGTGGGTCCTTGTGCTTAGCCAGCCACAGCTTGCCGTCGCGCCAGCGAAAACCGTTGGCCATGTACGTGGCCGACTGTTTGCGCTGTTTTTTCTTGAAGGTGGGATACCGCGCCTGACCTTTGAAGAAGTTTGAGAAGGCGCGGTCGAGATGCCGGAGCGACTGTTGCAAGCAGACATTGGACACCTCGGCCAGAAACGCCGTGTCCGGCTGTTTCTTGAGGGTGGTGAGCGCTTTGGCGGTGGCGTTGTAGCCCATGCGCTCTTGACGCTCGAACCAGGCATCGGTGCGCTGGCGCAGGAAGTGGTTGTAGACATAGCGCACACAGCCAAACGTCCGGGCAAGCTGGTCAGCTTGCTCGGACGTGGGATAAAACCGATAACGATAGGCGCGGTGTACGGTCGTCATGGCTAAAAATTAACGTGGTAAATCTAGCATGTCAACTAAGAGGCGCTGCGCGCCTCGCGCTATCCTGCCTCGGCCTAAAAGGCCGAGGTTTGACGCGCATTTTGATTAAATCGTGCGCCCTCAGGCTTCACAAGGTGCGTCGTGGAAGGGCCGGATAACAGGCAGACAGCTGAGCTTTTTTCCGCTAGGGTAGCGGCTCCCGCTGCCAAACGACGACGCCCGAGATGCAAGAGTTACTCAACGATATTGCCGCCGAGTTGGCCCAGGAAACCGAGCGCGGCAAAATGGCTGATTACATCCCTCAGCTTGCCCATGTAGACCCCAGCCAGTTTGCCATTAGCCTAGCCACGGTAGAGGGCGAGCGCTTTTCGGCGGGCTGCGCGACCACGCCCTTCTCGATTCAGAGTATTTCCAAGGTATTTACCTTGACCATTGCGCTGGGGAAATGGGGCGATGGACTGTGGTCAAAAGTAGGCCGCGAGCCTTCCGGCGACCCGTTCAACTCCATCGTTCAGCTAGAGCATGAGGGCGGCAAACCGCGCAACCCGTTCATCAATGCCGGGGCCATTGCGGTGGTGGATGCCATCATGATGGGCCACGAACCCAAAGAGACTCTGGCCGAAATTTTGAGCTTTGTGCGCTACATCGCAGACGACAACAGCATCTGTTTTGATCATCAAGTCGCTGCGTCGGAAATGGAGCACAAAGATCGCAACGCTTCGCTAGCCCACTTTATGAAAGCCTTTGGGCGGCTGCGCCACGATGTCGATAAAGTGCTCGGCACCTACTTTCACCAGTGCGCTATCGCCATGAGCAGCGAACAGTTGGCCCACGCCGGGCTGTTTCTGGCCTCCGATGGGGTCAATCGGCCCAGCAATTTGCGCGTCGTGTCGCCCCAGCGGGCACGGCGGATCAACTCGCTGATGATGCTGTGCGGCCACTACGATGCCTCGGGGGAGTTCGCCTTTCGCGTGGGCTTGCCGGGCAAAAGCGGCGTAGGCGGCGGCATTTTAGCCATCGCGCCGGGGCGCGGCTCGCTAGCGGTGTGGTCGCCAGGGTTAGATCGCTATGGCAACAGCCTGCTAGGGGCGCGGGCGCTGGAGATGTTCGTGCAGCGCACCGGCTGGTCCGTTTTTGGGCACTAGCCGTGGGCGCTTTCCAACTGTTCAGCGTACTGGGCAGCTTCCCAGGCCTGCACTTTGCGTTTCACATCTAGCCCCCAACGGTAGCCGCCTAGCGCGCCGCTTTGCTGAATCACCCGGTGGCAGGGAATCCACAGCGCCACCGGGTTCGCGCCCACCGCATTCCCTACCGCCCGAGATGCTGTTGGCGCGCCTAGCGCCTGGGCAATGTGCGAATAGCTGGCGAGCCGTCCGTCGGGAATCATCAGCAGTGCTCGCCAAACGTTCAGCTGAAAATTGGTGCCGCGTACGTGTAGCGACAGCGCCCCCGGCGCAGCCGTTTTCCCTGGCTCGAACAGCGCATCGACGGCATAGCGGGTCGCCTCTGGCCGGTGGCGCACGGTACTGCGCGGCCACTCAGCGGCGAGCTGAGCCAGCATCTCTGCCTCGGGCGTGGCGGCCAGAAACCCCATTCGGCAAATACCCCTTGGCGTCGCTGCCACCAACACTTCGCCAAACGGCGTGGGATGAATGCCGTAAGCAATCTCCACGCCCTCCCCTTGGCGCTTAAACTCGCCAGGCGTGACCGCTTCCAGTGTCACAAAATGATCGTAAAGCCGCGAGCCACCGCTTAGCCCCAGCGCCTGGGCGGTATCGGCCAGGCTTTGCGCCGAGGCAATGAGCTGTTTACCCCGCGCCAGCGTCAGCGCCTGCAAAAAGCGCTTGGGGCTAACGCCTGCATAGCGGCAAAACAGCCGCTGAAAATGGAACGCGCTCAAATGCACCTGCGCCGCCACCGTCTCCAAACTCGGCTGCTGGGTGGCGTTGGCCACCATAAAGGCCATGGCTTTTTCGATGCGGGCGTAGTCGTTCATTGCTTCTATCTCACGGGTAAGGCTAAGGGATAACGCTCACAGTAGTTCAAGCTTAACCAGC
Organism: Halomonas sp. Ps84H-12; assembly: GCF_024124725.1. Taxonomy (NCBI): domain Bacteria; kingdom Pseudomonadati; phylum Pseudomonadota; class Gammaproteobacteria; order Oceanospirillales; family Halomonadaceae; genus Halomonas; species Halomonas sp. Ps84H-12. Next base: position 19,813 of record NZ_JAMXSJ010000014.1, read on the forward strand.
GAAGGCCCCAGGGCCCACCCGAATCTTGCTCAGTTTGCATCCCTTTTATCGCCAAATGCCCAATAAACGCTACGCTGGACATTATCTCCCTACACCCACAGTATGGGCCTCCGGAAGGATCGCCATTGCCATTTACGTCAGGAGGACATCATGGACAGTACCCCCCCGAACCAACGGGATGCGGTAAAACTGTTCGCCCGCTTGGGCTACGCATCGCGAGGCGTGGTATATCTGCTGGTGGGTGGATTAGCGGCACTGGCGGCGTTTGGCCAAGGCGGCCAAACCGAAGGCAGCCGCGGCGCGCTTGAAAGCGTACTAACCGCCCCCTTCGGCAAAGTGCTGCTGGGCGTTATTGCATTGGGGTTAGTGGGCTATGCCGTATGGCGCACGCTGCAAGCCCTTCAGGATACTGATCACCACGGCAGCGGCACTAAAGGGCTGGCGATTCGCGGGGGCTTGCTGGTTAGCGCCGTTACGCATACGTTCTTGGCCTTTTTTGCTGCCAAGCTTGTGGTTCATATCGGCGGCTCTAGCGGCTCTGGAGATGGTTCTGAAAGTGCGGCCAGTTGGCTGATGCAGCAGCCCTTCGGGCGCTGGCTGGTGGCCGCAGTCGGCATTGCGCTGATTGGCGCGGGCATCGCCCATGCCATTAAAGGCTGGAAAGCAAAATTCGACCGCCACTTCTCAATGCCTGCCAAAGTGCAGCGCTGGGCTTACCCAGTATGCCGCTTTGGTTTAGCGGTGCGTGGATTGGTATTTGTTATGGTTGGCAGCTTCTTTATCCTAGCGGCTTACCAGTTCAACCCTAACCAAGCGGGCGGCACGACCGAAGTGTTCAGCACGTTAAGAGGCCAAGCCTTGGGCCAGTGGCTGCTCGCGTTTGTGGCTGTTGGGCTATTTGCGTTTGGCGTGTATAGCTTATTAACCGCTGTTTACCGCCGTATTAACCCTTCCCTGTAGCGCTCCTATGGCCTTTACATCAACGCGTACGAAGCAGTGGTTTGAGCGTATTAACGGCTCGAAAAATATGTTGTGGCTGCTCGCCACGCTCTCCTTTTTAGAAACCATTATTCTGCCGATTCCCATTGAACTGGTATTAATCCCGCTAATGGCAGTGAACCGGCAGCGCATCTGGGCTATTGCCGCCGTTACCACGCTGGGCTGTTTAGCGGCGTCCATCGTCGGTTACGGCGTGGGCATGGTGTTGTACCAGTCCGTCGGCACGTGGTTTATCGAATTTATGGGGATGGAGCAGAGCTATCAGGCGTTTCAAGGCTTCTTTGACCAGTACGGCTTTGCAGCCATTCTCGCCATTGGCATTTTGCCGATTCCGTTTCAGGTCGCGATGATTACCGCCGGGCTCTCGGGCTACCCCATCGCGCTGTTCGCCCTGGCCGCCCTCATCGCCCGCGGGCTGCGTTACTACGGGCTAGCATGGCTGGTACACCGTTTTGGGCACCGAGTGGAAAGCATGTGGAAACGCCATGCGCTGAAGACCAGCCTAGCGCTGGGCAGTGTGGTGCTTCTGCTAGTCCTGGGGATGCAGGCACTGGCGGGGCTGATCGTGTAGAAAACACACTAGCCGCCAACGTTGGCGGCTATTGATGGGCGCGAATCACGTTACTGCACGTAGTAGCCGCTCACTCGCCACGTGCCCTCTTCCAGATGTGGCGTGACGACTTCGACCACGCGCTGGTTATTCGTGAACTGGGTTTTAAAAGCGAACTCTTTGTAGTCGTTGCGCGGCGCCCCAGGCATCGAGGTGTACTGCGACATGCGGATGCGCCGCCGCGACTCGACGCTGCCCAAATCGTTGCGGGCCAGCGTCACCACGCGCTGCAGCATGGTGGGAGAAAGCGGCGTCTTCAACAGCGGCGACGACTTTTCCCAAGCCTGCTCATATTCACCTTGATCAATCGCTTCCAGCCAAGCGAGCGCGGCCGCTTCCGCCGCCTCGGTGGTAGACGCCTGTACATAAGAAGTCATCGCCAGGAGCAACGCAGAGAGAATGAGAGCAAAGGGTTTTAGCATGGCAGCCTCGTATGGCAATCGAATGTGTCGTGCGACTTTAGTAGTTATCGGACCATCACACGATTTCTTTAATCACATTAACCCTAAAGCGCTAGCCAGACTGTGAAAGAGTGCAAACTTGATCGCCGCTTGGCCAAGCCACTCCTACGCCTTCTCAAACTCCAACCGCTCGTTTACTATGCGCCTCCTCATTTATGTCAGCCCTCACCATTAGGCCACTATGTCCGTCAACGCGCTCTACACCGACCTGTCTGGCTACTACGATTTGATGTGCGTCGACATCGACTACCAGGCCCAAAGCCACGCCATTCGTCGCCTGCACCAAATTTTTGGTAATGAAGGCAAACGCCATTTGGACTTAGCCTGCGGCACCGGCCCTCACGTGCGTTATTTTCTGGATGCTGGCTACACCAGCAGCGGGTTGGATATTAACCAACCGATGCTGGATATTGCCGCCCAACGCTGCCCAGAGGCGCACTTCTCACTGCAGGATATGAGCAGCTTTGAGGTCGACGAACCGCTGGATCTCATCACCTGCTTTCTCTACTCCATCCACTACAGCGATGGCCTGGACAAGCTCGGCGACTGCATCGCCAGTGCCCACCGCGCCTTGAACGAGGGCGGCGTGTTCTGCTTCAACGCGGTGGATAAGCAGCGGATCGACAACGCGCTGTTCGTCAAGCACACGGTCCAGCAGGCGGAGGATAGGTTCACTTTCCGCTCCGGGTGGCACTACAGCGGCCAAGGGGAGCGGCAGTCGCTGCGGCTGAGCATCGAAAAGACCACGGCGGAGACAACGAAGGTGTGGTACGACGAGCACTCCATGGTGGCCGTCAGTTTTAGCGAACTCATCGCCCTGCTGGAGCCTACCTTCGAGGTGCACGTGTTTGAGCATGATTACCAGACCATCACGCCCTGGGATAACGTCTCAGGCAATGCGATCTTCGTGTGTGTGAAGCGCGAGGGCCTCGCTTAGCCTTTATCGTTCGGGCGCAGCTGAAGCTGAATGCCCATCAGGAAATTGCGCAGCATCTGATCTTTGCACTCACGGTAGTTCTTATGGCTGGGCTTGCGGAAAAACGCGCTAAGCTCATGTGCGCTAAGCGGCAAGCCCACTTGCTCGAACACTTCTAAAATATCCTCTGCCTTCATGTTCAGCGCGATACGCAGTTTCTGGAACACCATATTGTTGTTCAGCTGCGATTCTGGCGCAGGCTGCGGGCCTTCACGCTTGCCGCGTTTGAAGCTGATGAAACCGTTCAAAAACGACGCCAGCTCTTTGTTCTTCATGGTCACGAAGGCGTCGTCCTCGTCTTTTTTCAGCCACGCCGTCACCTGCTCCTGGGTCACGCTCACGTCCGCCAGGGCGAAGATCTTGACGATGGTGTTGTCTTTTAAATCAAAGGTGTAGCGGATACGGCGAAAAATATCGTTGTTGGTCAAAATCAGGTTCCTAACCGGTAGTTAATGTTGCCAGCAGCTCATCAATTTCTGCTTTAAGTTCGTTATCTTCAATAGTGTGGGCACTGGCCTGGGCCTGCTGCAAGCGTTCAATCGCCGCCTGGTTGTCGCCCAGCTCCACTTGCAGTGCCGCCATGGAAAAACCAATCGAGGCAATGTGGTCGTTCGACTGCTTGGCTACCGCCTTATCCAGCGCTTTTTGGTAGATGGGCAGCGCGTCTTCTAGCTCTTCGGTGAAGTCGGCCAGGGTTTCCCACTGCTCTGGGTGGTCTTTCCCGGTATTCTCGTGCTCGGTGCAGATCGCCTCAAGCTCGGCATACAGCGCTTCAAAAGTGGCGCGGTCATCTTTGGCAGCCGCCTTCATCAGCTTTTCGGCAAGCTCGTACACCGCCTTGTAAATTTTGGTGTTAATCATCGACCACGACTCTGTTCATTCGGAATGGAGACAAAACGCCCTACATGCGTGTGCGTTTAGCGTCATGACAGGATTATACCTGGTTGGGATGGAGGCACGGGCAAAACCGCGGCCTTTGTGCTGCCGCTGCTGGAAAAATTCAGCAAAGCCGCAGAGCCGCTGCGCGGTAAACGCATCCGTGCACTGATCCTCGTACCCACCCGCGAGCTGGCGGTTCAGGTGGAAGCCAGCGTAGTCCAATACGCCAAGCATACCCCGCTCACCTCAATGGCCGCGTACGGCGGTATGGATACCGCGCCCCAAAAGGAGCGTTTGATCGAAGGCGTGGACATTCTGGTGGCCACACCGGGCAGGCTACTGGCCCTCGCCAGCTTGCCTGCGCGCCGTTTGCAGCAGGTTGTCGGCCACGCGCGCATAGTGGGCGTAGCTCTCGTCAGACGACGAAGCGTGCACCTTGGCGGTCACGCTGCGCTTGAAATCGGTCACTTCCTCTGGGCGCTCATCGATCAGCAGGGCATACAGCTTGATCTCGGGATACGCCGCCGCCACGGCCTGGCAGATATGCTTCAACAGCGTGGTTTTCCCTGCCCCCCCCCGGCGGCGCCACGATCAGCCCGCGCTGCCCCATGCTAATGGGCGTGATCAAATCCATCGCCCGCACACTGTGCTCACGAACGCCATTGGCCAGATAAAGGCGCGGGGAAGGATAAATGGCGGTGCCGTTGAGAAGGCTAATACATCCGCAACAGCCGTTGGTTATGCATTATTCATAGTGGCTCCAGGCCTGAGAACTTCCACCACTCGCTCGTCATCGAGCACTTGATAGACCAGGTGATGCTGAATATTGATGCGGCATGAATAGAACCCCGCAAGATCACCCACGAGTTTCTCAAACGGGGGCGGCTTGCGGTATGGGTCTTCCGCTACCAGCGCTAGCCGTTCCTGCTCTTTTGGCTTGAGGCCGATGGAGGCCAGCTTCGCAGCGGCGCGACTTTATCGCGTCGGCCTGCCTTGCCTTGTTATGGGTGCTTTGCCATGATATACCAATATTTGGTATAGGAGTCTCCCCATGGCTAGAAATACCAGCATTACACTCGGCCCCCACTTTGATGAGTTTATAGCCATTCAGGTTGAAAAGGGCCGCTATGGCTCGGTGAGCGAGGTGGTACGTGCCGGACTGCGTCTGCTTGAAGAAACGGAAAGTAAGCTTGAACGGCTCCAACGCCTTCTGGATGAAGGCGAACAGAGCGGAATCGCAGAGTATTCCCTTGAAAGCGTTATTACAGAACTGGACAACGAAGCTCACTGATGCGTCCATACCTGCTCACTTCCTCTGCCCGAAAAGACGTTGTCGAGATAGGCCGCTTCACCACCGAAAAGTGGGGAAAGCGCCAACGCGATACGTACCTCAGGCAGCTTGACGATGCTTTCAAGCTGCTCGCTCGCCAACCTGATATTGGCCGCGATACGGGTGACATAAAACCAGGGTACAAAAAGTTCAGTCAGGGCAGTCATGTTATCTTTTACAGAGCCGGTACGGAATCCAGGATCGTTGTCATCCGAATTCTCCACAACAGTATGGATGTGGAGCAGCATCTTTAACGCCCAATTAAGTAGCCCGAAACGCTACTACCAACTTTCCGCACAACACCGTAATCACAAAAACCAACGCATAGTAAAAATGCCACGCGTTGGCTGTCTCTCTTGAAGCGTTTGTTATGAGCAGCTAGCTAAAGGTTACTCGATTGCTTTTAACACTCGTGCTGGGTTGCCACCAATGACAACATTGCTACCAAAGCTCTTTGTCACAACGGCTCCCGAGGCAACAACAACATTGTCACCTAACGTCACTCCAGGGTTGATCGTTGCATGACCACCAATCCAACAGTTGTTACCTATTCTGATTGGCTTTGCAAACTCTACCCCACTGTTTCTCTGAATCGGATCGATTGGATGAGTTGCCGTATAGATTCCGACCTGTGGTGCTATAAAACAGTTTTCACCAATACGAACTTCCGCTACGTCCAAAATGACACAGCCAAAATTGGCATAGAAATTCTCACCAACGTGTATATTCAGCCCGTAATCGCAGTTGAAAGTCGATTCAATGTGAATGCTATTTCCTGTAGAACCCAACAAGGATTTGACTATCTCTACTCTTTTATCTGGGCAACTTACACTTGTTTGATTTAGCTTCTCTGTGAGTAAACGAGCCTCAAGACGCAACTTGACGAGCTCAGCGTCACTCGGATCGTAATACTCACCAAAGAGCATTTTTTCTCTTTCTGTCATATATAACTCAGTTCTAAAGTTTAATGCTGCTCATAACGCCTCAAACACCGGCGCAGCTTTGCTGCGTCCGAGTGATTTGACTTGTTAGTTTTCGTTTAAACACAAAAGAATTTTTCATCCTCATCAAGAGCCAAGATTATATTTCTGGATACCTTCTTATAGGTTTCTTCTGATATTTTATCTGATAGCATTGACAGAATTTGTTGACCCGGAAGCTTGTTTGCTTCTTCGAAAATATCTTCAATTTGTTTTTTGTCAACATCCTCAATACTGTCATGAAAAATAAAGCTTGGTCGATTAAGCTTTAACTCACTAATGGCATGAATATATGCAAAATCAAAAGCAATAACTTCGGCTTTCTTCTTCTCGCCCTCAGGATTAGTTGCTGTGTTAATGAGTTCAATAGAGCAAGCCCCGCTATCCTTATTAAAATCCAAGTCTATGCTGTATTCTTCATCGTGAAGACTTTTGGTAAGAGACCTGAAGTGTGTATTAAATTTTTTCTCAAATTCATAAACATTATCAATCTCTTTGGAAATGGCCTCAAGAATCTTTTGCAATTGAGCTTCAGCTTCAGCTTGATCTGATTTTGCTTTGGACTGCTGCTCCATTAGACCTTCTAATTTTCCAAGCTCAACTTTAAGCTCACCAAGTCGTTTCAGATTTTTAGTCACATTGTCTAAGCTTTCCTTAGACCTCATGTCAGAAAAAACTTGTAACTTATCTTTCCTTATTGAACTTAGCTCTGCCTGAAGACCTTCAGACTCCTCGTTCAATTTAGGTAAATCAATCGTAAGAAAGTGCTTCTTTTTCTCAACGAGATTTTTATGGAACAAAATGACATCTTCAAGTTCTCGTAAGGCTCCGTCAATTGCGACGCCGGAGAAGCTATATATAGCTTTAAGCTCGTTAATCAAATAACCATCTTTGTCTTTAGATAAGAGTTCTATAGTATGATTGATGTTGTCTACTTTTCGCTGTATAGATAGAAGTTCTTCGGTATATCGGTCTTCTTTTACCTGTAGCTCTGAAAGTCTTTCTATTGGGTTTGAATATTCTGATGAATATTCGAATGTTAAAAGGTTATCCTCTAGCTCTTTAGCATCTGCCTTATATTTCTTGATCTCACTTTTCGGCTTTTGCTCTTTCACTAGCGCATTAATCGATGTGGAATTCCTTTTTCGCCTGTTAACCAGATTTGTTGCATCTCTTTTCTCCGTAAGTAGAGACGTATTATTGAAACCGAAAAGGTATAAAAAAAGTTCGCTATAATCTTTTGGGCCTTGTCGCTTATCAAGAAACTTAGTCGTACTTAACATTCTGTGACTGTCATTTCTAATGAATTTCGGCGCTACAGCTCGGACAGAAGGTCTTCTAGTAGATATATTAAAAATTTTATCCTGAATAAATGACTCATATCCCTTTTCTTCAACAATTTCACCATTTACCCAGAATTTAGATTCGGATTCGTCATCAATACATAAATGGCGAGAAATTTGATTTATTTTATTTGAGTAGTCAAAGAAGCTGAGAGAAGCAGTTACAATGTTGTTCTTAAATAGCGTTTCTATCTCAAGATTTGGCTTTTTGAACTCTTCATCAATGTAAATATTTTCTATGCTTCCTAGCATTAGAAAGTCAACCACTCGTGATAATGTTGATTTTCCTACACTGTTACCTGTACGACCAGAATTTGGCTTGTTTGTGACGAGGTTAAGACCAGACTTGAATTTAACAAATCTTTTTACCTCGTTATTTATCTTTATTTCAAGGCTATCAAGCTTCATTTATAAAAACCTCTACTCCATTAAACTCAATTGCCTTAATTGAAAACAACCAATCTAACGACAGTATGATGTGATCAATCGATACTTTTAGCTCTGAAGAGCAGTCAGTGAGTATCGCATCTAAGGGCGGATTTTCATCTGCCACTTTCTTTAGAATTTTTGCCCCTATGCTTACAACATTTATTTCTGGGTCACAACCACTTCTAGGAATCATCAGCTGGATTCTCCATGATTATGCATTCGATAAAAGCATGAGCTACAACAACATTCACTCCCAATTCAACATGCTCTTTGTAAGCAGGAGTGTTTTTTGATTCAAATACAGTATTTTTTAATCTTTGAATGATAAAGTCCAAAATGAACTCAGAATTTTCTCTGACTTTAGCTATGTCTATATCGCAAATTAAATAGTCAATTTCAACAGCGTCTAAAGCAAGAAAGTATAAATCGTTTAAATTCTGAAGGATCGTATCTTTTCCAAAAGTGACCAATGAGTCAATCTCGGAATAGGCTTCTTCTACTTTTGAAGAATGATCTAAGTATTGCTTTATGATATGGCTTTTAGCTTTAAGGTTATTGTGTTGTATCTTTACAACTGTTTCAGAAGATGGGCGTCTTCTGTTTTTCTTGAGCGTAAATGGCTTATTAGCTAGTGACTTTAGCAATTCATTTATAGCTGAGCTGATCTCATATTCGGGTGAATTTCCGATTATGATATTTCCAGCATTACGTTCAACTTTAACTGTTTTATTCACAGAGGGATTATCCCCTTCATTTCCTATAGTCAAGGTTTAGTCCCTTACATGTCTATTCTCATGCCGCCTGAATTATTCTTTGTATACACATTCTTCTGGCCGTTTTGCGTAACACTATCCTGACTATTATCTACTGTTGAATTTTTTGTTATTTCGCCAACTTGCATTTTCAACTGTTTATTTTTCTTTGATTTAATCACAGCAAATAACGTACTTCCAACAGTACATACCCAAGCCAGTGTGACACCAATATCCGATTTTACAAATTCAATGAAAGTATCCATTTTTATCCTAGATGACAAATGATGATGTTGATGAGAAAACTAACGCTGAGCTTAGCGGCGCCACGTCAGTGGCGTCCGGTGGACGGCCCTCGGGCCGGGAACGTACTACAGCGACTGGTTAGCTGAGAAGCACCGGCGGGCGACAAACCCAGATCCTTGGCAACCAACATGACCGCCTGCTCCGTTGCTTTATGCACAAGCCCTAGCCGATGCACCCTGAGTAAAACTACCACCGACAATGCGGCGAATGAACCTGGACCTCAGATTAGCAGGTAAGCAAGGAACCAGGTTTCGACGGACACCTGGTTCCGGCAAACACTCACCTTTATGCCAACGCCACTGGCTGATTTTGGCTACCCACTCGCCGCGGATTCCGACGGCCTTGGCAAACCACGGGAATTGCCGGATTTGCTGCCAGTATAAGGCCAAGGCCAACACCACCGAGCCAACCAAAAGGCACAACGCACTACCCAGCTAACGCGTAGCGCACCGGTGACTTTGACGTAGCGAAGCGGAGACAAAGGCATCCGAGTGCCGCGCCTGGTTATGTTTGATATTCGATTTCTACGGCCGACTCGTCTCCACAATGAATGAAGAGTTCCCCTTTCGCTGAATTTGAAGATGAAAACTGAAACCAACCACGGCCAGACTTTTCACGACCATCATCATTTCCAGACCAAGAAAACTCGACTCGCCCTCCATCATCTGGAATGCGGTAGTCGATTTGGCCCTCAACTGCTCCGAATACAAAAAAGCCGAGGCCATCTTCATCGAACTGGAAGTATCCGGGCTCGATAAGATCAACAAAGTCTTGATCCCACATTTCCATCCACTTAATTCGCCAGCGTCCAACGACTTTACTCAAACTACCTCCTTAAAACATAACGCTTAGCGCACCGGTGACTTTGACGTAGCGAAGCGGAGACAAAGGCATCCGAGTGCCGCGCCTGGTTATGTTTGATATTCGATTTCTACGGCCGACTCGTCTCCACAATGAATGAAGAGTTCCCCTTTCGCTGAATTTGAAGATGAAAACTGAAACCAACCACGGCCAGACTTTTCACGACCATCATCATTTCCAGACCAAGAAAACTCGACTCGCCCTCCATCATCTGGAATGCGGTAGTCGATTTGGCCCTCAACTGCTCCGAATACAAAAAAGCCGAGGCCATCTTCATCGAACTGGAAGTATCCGGGCTCGATAAGATCAACAAAGTCTTGATCCCACATTTCCATCCACTTAATTCGCCAGCGTCCAACGACTTTACTCAAACTACCTCCTTAAAACATAACGCCTGCAGCATGCGCGCCCACGAAATGGAGCCGAGGGCGCAATGTAGTGGGCGTCGCCGTGCCTGCATTGGTTAGCACTTGTTGACGCCTGCGTATATGCTGATAATATACTTTTATGATCAATTGGGCACAAGTTACTGGCTTTGACTGGGACGAAGGCAACTCCCGAAAAAACGTGGAGAAACATGGCGTAAACCAGTCCGAAGCGGAAGAAATTTTCTTTAATGAGCCGCTTCTGGTGTTGGAGGATTCCAAACACAGCCAGACTGAGGCCCGTTTTCATGCTCTTGGTGAAACAGATGACGAGAGATTGCTCCACATCACGTTCACACTGAGGCAGAACGGTACGCTGATTCGGGTGATTTCCGCTCGCGACATGCACCGAAAAGAGAGGGCTGTTTATGAGCAAGCCAAAAAAGATGCCTGAGTTCAAAACTGAAGCAGAAGAACGGGAATTCTGGGAAACTCACGATTCCACCGACTACCTGGATTGGAGCCAGGCCAAGCCGGCATCGTTCCCGAAGCTGAAACCATCAACCAAGACCATCTCACTCCGGTTGCCGGAAACTCTGCTTGATCGGATCAAGATCGAAGCCAACAAGCGGGACATGCCTTATCAATCGCTGATCAAGGCTTGGCTTGCGGATGATGTAAACGACAGTCGTCGGACATGAGGTGCTAACGTCCGGCTTTGCGGCGAACCGGAGCGCCAGCGCAGGCGCGTCCGACAACAGCCGATTGTTAACCCCTGAGCGTGAGATCTTCCCGGGTGACCGCAGGGTGCCCAGCGTTCTTTGTCTTAACATAAAACAGAAGCCACTTTATTTCCTACAGTCGCCAACGCATAGGGTGAGTCTGTTCAAGAATACCGTTTTGATCCCAGTCTTCCCACCCAGTAAAAGGAATGGAAGGCTCCTCAAGCAGCCCTGACAACCGGTCCGCCCAAACCGTTTTATTCCCTTCCAACTGGCCCCTGAATTCGGACTCGTCCTGATAGCGGATACCACCACCCTGAATGCCATAGCTGACTTGTGGCGCCAGCACCTCAAACCCCACGTAGTAAAGCGAAGAATGCATCGGCCAGAGCCATTCCACCATATTGCCAGCGCGGCCGAATGGCATGAACGCCTGCTCCGGCGACCCGGTGGTCACAGAACATAGGGCTTTTTTACCCAGAAAATGCCCCCGGTTGTATCGCCTGCTGCCGGAGTAGAGCCCGCCATAAACCAGGACCCGGTCAAACCAGCCTTTCAGGATTGCTGGCTGTGCATGCCACCACAACGGAAACTGGAAGATCACCAGGTCGGCCCAGTCCAGTCGGCCAATTTCCCTCTGAACTTCAGGTGCCAGTGTACTTCGTTCATAATGGGCCCGCTGCTCGGTCAAGGGCGCAAAATAGTGTTCATCAACTCTTTCGGCATAGTGGCTGGCGCGTTCAACCGGATCGAACCCCTCCTGATAGAGGTCATCCAGTTCGACGGTGTGCCCCGCAATCTGTAGTGACTGTTTCGCCACATCCGCCAGCCCGCCGTTGAACGATGCTCGCTCCGGGTGCGCTAGTACAATCAGCACATTCATAAGCCTTGACCCCCTATTTTTGAATTCATCTGGCAGTAGCCTATGCTGTTCGTTATTACACATAAATACCCAATATCCGATAACTGAGCTTGCATGAACGAACAACAAATCCGCTGGGATGATCTGCAGATTATCTCGGCCATTGCCGAAACGGGCACGCTTTCAGGCGCTGGCAGGCAGTTGGGAGTCAGCCATGCGACCGTCTTCCGACGGCTGACGAATCTGGAAAATCAGCTGGGAGTCACACTGTTTGAACGCTCGCGTACGGGATACACCCCAAGCACGGCTGGTGAGGACCTTTTCTCGGTCGCAAGAAGGGTGCAAGCCGATATCACCGGCGCCGAACGCCGACTTGCGGGAAAAGACCTGAAGCTGTCCGGAGCCATCCGAGTCACCACCACCGACACCCTATTTGCGGGCCTGCTGGCAAAGCCGTTCGACACGTTCTGTGCGGACTATCCCGACATCAAGCTGGAAGTGGTCATATCGAACCAGGTGCACAGTTTGAGCAAACGGGAAGCGGACATCGCCATTCGCCCCACCGGAAAACCTCCGGAAACCCTGGTTGGCCGCAAGATTGGTGTGATCCTCCAAAGCGTCTACGGGCAGCGGCAGTACTGGCAGAACGAGCGAGTGCCCTTGCACAGGTTAACAGGGCACCCATGGATTGGCCCGGACAACCATATGGGCAACCGTGCTCTCGAAGCCTGGATGGCCCAGAATGGACTTAACGAGTTCTGCCGCTACCGGGTCGACTCCATGCTAGGCATGCAAGCCGCCACGCGATCAGGCCCCGCCGTGGCCGTACTTCCGGACTATCTGGGGGATTATGATCCAGAGCTCTGCCGCCTGACGGATTCAATCGGGGAGCTGGCCACTCCGCTCTGGATTCTTACCCATCCTGATCTGAGGCGGGTGAAACGAATTCGGGAGTTTACGCAAGTTATTGGTGAGTGTTTGCGCAGAGGCCTGACGGCTGGTTAACGCCCGGCTTTGCGGCGTGCCGGAGCGCAGCGTAGGCGCGTCCGACAACAGCCGCTTGTTAACCCCGTAGCTCGAGGCCTTCTCGAATGACCTCGGGATGACGGGAAGCAATCTCAATGAGCGCTTTTGCTGGACCAGAGGGTTCACGTCGACCTTGCTCCCACTCCTGCAGGGTTCGCGCGGAAATATGCAGTACCTCAGCAAACTCGACCTGAGTCAGTCCGGTTTTGCCTCGAGCCTCTGCCACCTCGTTAGGCTCAACACGACTGACTCGTGCAGTTTTGCCCGCTTTCATTTCTTTAACAGACTGAAGCAACTTGTTGCCAAGCTCCTCAGCACTTAGTGTCTCGTCACTCATTTTCCAATACCTCACGAATCGACTTCAGGATATGAGCGGGTATATTGCCCCTGACGGCTTTCTTGTAGATCACCAATAACCAGATCTCACCATTTGCCAACTTGGTGAAGTAAATGACTCGCACCCCACCGCGCTTCCCTGAACCCGCTACCGACCAACGAACCTTTCTACATCCGCCGCTACCCGGAATGGGGTCACCAATTTCCGGACTTGCCGCAAGCCAGGCAAAGAAAGCGCTTCGCTCTTCCTCAGTCCAGATTTTTCTGGCATCTGCTTCAAATGTAGGGGTTTCGATGATGGTAAACATGATAGTCAATATACGTCATTGACGGAGTTTTGCAAGATGCTGGTCACAAGGGTTAACAGTGATTATACGCCCTTCCACATAACACTTTTGAACGCGCCAGCATGATTATTGATGTTATATCGCCACTCAAACAGGCATAAACCACTGTTTCTAATAGACTATGTCTGACTCATGGCAGCATAACCAAAATTCGCGTGCCTGCTGCTTTTTACGACTCAATCATACTCTATTCATAAATTTGGCTTAGGTCACGCAGAATTTTGGGGAAATTGTGATCGGTCAAAGGGTGGTGGGTGGTGAGTGCTGAACTTGAGGTGGGTGGTTGCTTATGGCGTGGTGGATGGGCGGCTGGCGCCGCCTTCGCGCCGGGCCGCCGCTGCGGGTGCCTTCTTCGCTCGTTGCTCTCGCTCAGTCGTTACGCCGCGCTACGGGGGATTGCGCTGTGTGGCTTTATCATCGCGAGCTAAAGCTCCCTCCCACAGGTGGCCACATTTAGTTTTGAAGGAATGTTGAGTTTTGTGGCTTGATCATCGCGAGCTGAAGCTCCCTCCCACGGGTGGCCCAATTAGTTTTCAGGGAATGCTGAGCTTTGTGGCTTGATCGTCGCGAGCTGAAGCTCCCTCCTACAACTTCAGACCGCCATCAGCCATAGCACAGGGCAATGAGGGTTCGATTATCGTCCCCTCACCATTCACCATTCACTAACCGCCCCTCTCCTTTAAAGTTCTATCCCTTTTTGGGCTTTGATTCCTTGGTCTTTGAAGGCGTGTTTGACGACTTTCATTTCGGTGACGGTGTCGGCGAGGTCGATGAGGGGTTGGGGGGCGTAGCGGCCGGTGACGATGGCGTGTTGCATGTCGGGGCGGGCTTGTAGGTCGTCGAGGACCTGGTCTAGGTCGAGGTACTCGTAGCGTAGGGCGATGTTGAGTTCGTCGAGCAGTACCATGTGGTAGCTGTCGTCTTGGAGCATGCGCTTGGCTTGTTCCCAGGCGGCGTTGGCGGCGGCGACGTCGCGTGCGCGGTCTTGGGTGTCCCAGGTGTAGCCTTCGCCCATCACGTGGTAGTCCACGTTGGGCAGGTTGCGGAAGAAGGCTTCTTCACCGGTGCTGAACGCGCCCTTGATGAACTGTACCACGCCGACCTTCATGCCGTGGCCAAGGGCGCGGGCGAGCATGCCAAAACCGGAGCTGCTTTTGCCTTTGCCGGGGCCGGTGAGCACCAGCAAGATGCCCTGCTCTTTATCGGCGCGGGCAATGCGCTCGTTCATGATTTTTTGCTTGGCCGCCATGCGCTGAGCATGGCGTTCCGGGGTTTTGGCATTTTCGCGCATGGGGGCTCCTTGGGGTGTTTTACCTTTACGCTTTCAATACGTAGCGCAGGGTTTCCACGACCTGATCGGTGGTGGTGCACCAGGCTTGGGCCTGGGCGTCGACTTCTTTCAGCGGGTGAACGATCTCTTCGCTGTGCAGCGTGATGTAGGGCTTGGCCAGGGCTGCGCAGTAGCCTGCATCGAAGGCGGCGTTCCACTGTTTGTACTTGTCGCCAAAGCGCACCACCACCAGATCGGCTTGTTCGATCAGGGTGCGGGTGCGGATGGCGTTCACTTTGGAGGACTGGTGGTCACGCCAGAACCCGTTCTCCGGTTTGCCCAGGTGGTCGCCAGCGGCATCAGAGGCGTCGTGGTCGGTCACCGGGGCGGTGAAGACCACGTCCAGGCCTGCGGCTTCTGCGCCGCGCTGGATCTCTTCGCGCCAGTCAGTGTGAATCTCGCCGGAAAGGTAGACGTAAAAGCTCATAGTAGCTCCTTTAGGGTTGGGGAGTGTCTCGCCGCTCTATGATAGCCCACTACTGCTTTATGGAAAAACCTTCCATATTTTTGGGCTAATAGCTGCGCGCTCCCCTGCCCGTTACTCCGCTAGGTGAATTGGTTGGCCGGTGAAAATATCCGCCACCAATTTAGGCGCGGAGGGAAAGTAGCCGTGGAAATAGCTGGCGATCAGCGCGCCCTCACGGTAGATGGGTTCGGCTTCGCTACCAGCCAATTTGCGGGTGCGGGCCAGCGGTTGCATGGAGGTGTCCAGCAGCGAGTGATGGTAGGTGTGGCCGCGCAGTTCGCCGCGTTGGCTGTGTAGGCTTTGTAGGCCTAGCGCTGTCAGCTTACCGGCCATTTTGGCGGTGCCGGGCAGCAGCCCCATCATCGTGTGGCCTGTGCCTTCACCGTCGACCAGCTGCTCGACGCAGCTCATTAGCCCGCCGCACTCGGCGAGTATCGGTTTGCCTGCGCGGTGGTGGGCGCTGATCGCCTCTCGCATCGGTTGATTAGCACTAAAGCGGGCGGCGTGAAGTTCCGGGTAGCCACCGGGCAGCCAGAGGGCGTCGCATTCTGGCAGTGTAGAATCGTTGAGCGGTGAGAAGAAGTGCAGCGCCGCGCCCATCTCCTCTAATACATCGAGATTGGCGCGGTAGATAAATGCGAAGGCGTCGTCTTTGGCGATGGCGATACGCACGCCGCGCAAATAGTCCGGTGCAGGCGTGGGGGCGTCAGCACTTAGCGATACCTCTTTAGGCAGGCGACCTAGCCCAGCTTCTTCTAACACCTTGGCGGCGGCGTCTAGCTGGGCATCCAGGCCGCTCAGCTCGCTGGCTTGCACCAGGCCCAAGTGGCGGTCGGGGATTTTCATCGCGTCATGACGGGGAATTGCGCCCAGCAGCGCAATGCCTTCCGGCATGCTCTCATTCAGCAGCTTGCTGTGGCCGGGGCTGCCGATGCGGTTGGCGATCACTTCGTGAATAGTGAGATCCGGGTGGTAGTTGGCCAGGCCTTGTGCCACCGCGCCAAAGGTTTGCGCCATGCCCCAGGCATCAATCACCGGCAGCGCGGGGATGCCCGCCAGGATGGCTAAGTCCGCACTGGAGGGTGAGCCATCGAATAGCCCCATGGAGCCCTCCACCAAAATCACGTCAACTTCTTGGGCGGCTTTGGCTAAGCGCCAGCGGCACTCGTGCTCGCCGGTCATCCAGGGGTGAAGCTGATACACCGGCTGGCCGGAAGCGACTTCTTGCACCATGGGGTCTAGGTAATCGGGGCCGTGTTTGAAGACCCGCACGGTGCGCCCGGCGTTACGGTGCAGCCGTGCCAGCGCCGCCGTGACCATGGATTTTCCCTGACCCGAACCGGGGGCGCTGATGAGCGCTGCGTGTGCTTTACCTTGCAACATGTCTCTTCCTTAAATCACTCATGGTCGGTAAGGGGTGCCTGGATGGGCACAAACACCGGCGCACCATCCACATCTACCGTAGCCAGCCGCTGTTGGTAGAGCCGCTCTAGGGCGCTGGGCACCAGCATGGTGTCTCGTGGGCCCCAGCAGGCTTCGCCGCCGGGGTATAGCAGCAAAATGTGGTCGCACCAGCGGGCGGCCAGGTTGAGGTCGTGCAGGCACATCATCACCGCGCTGCCCTGGGCGGCCTGTTCGGCCATCAGCGCCATCACCGCACTTTGATGGTGCAGATCCAGATGGTTGGTGGGCTCGTCCGCCAGCCAAATATTGGGCGCTTGGGTAAGCACCGTCGCCATCGCCACCCGCTGGCGTTCACCGCCGGAAAGCGTGCTGACCAAGCGGTGGCGAAGATGTGCCACATCCAGCGCTTCCAGGGCGGCCTCGGCGCGGGCGTAGTCGTCGGCACCTTCCATCTGCCATAGGGAAAGGTACGGGTGGCGGCCAATCAGCGCGGTCTCCAGCACCGTGGCGGGAAAGCCGTCTAGCCGCTCTTGAAACACCAGCCCTAGGCGTTGGGCCACTTGCCGCCTGCGCAGCTGGCTTAGTGGCGTGTCTCCTATCAGCACCTGCCCTGAACGGGGGGCGTTCAGCCCCGCCAGCGTATGCAACAGCGTAGTTTTACCCGCGCCATTGGGGCCAAGCACGCCCCACACCTGCCCCGGTTCAATGGTGAGGTTCAGCGCCGTGCCTTCGCTACGCCCTGGCACGTTAATGATCAGGTCTTGAGTCGCCAAGCGGGTCATCAGCGGCTCCGGTAGAGCAAAAAGAGGAAGGTGGGCACACCCAGCAGCGCGGTAATCACGCCTACGGGGAGCTGCTCGGGGGCAATCATGGTGCGCGCTAGGGTATCGGCGAGTACCAGCAGCGTGCCGCCTGCCAGGGCGCAGGCAGGTAAAATCAGCCGCTGGTCGTTGCCGAGCAGCAGGCGCAGCATATGGGGCACTACTAGCCCCACAAACCCAATGCTGCCTGCGGTGGTCACGGCGGTGGCGGTCAAGAGGCTGGCGGCAATGTAAATTCCCCACTCCAATGGGCGAACATCCACGCCCAGGGCGGCGGCCTGCTGGGGGCCACGGGCCAGTACGTTGAGGCTGCGCCCCAGGGGTATCAGCAATACACAGGTGGCGATTAATAGCAGCAGCGGCGGCCACGGCGCGCGAGCGTAGGATAAATCCCCCATCAGCCAGTAGAGCATCCCCGGCAGCCGCTCGGCAGGGCTTAGCGCGAGCATCAGGGTAATCACTGCGCCCCACCCCGCGGCCACGACCACGCCCGTCAGCAACAGCCGGGCAGGCGTCCAGCCGCCGCTGCCGTGGGCTAGGCCAAACACTAAAAACGTAGAGAGCAGCGCGCCTAAAAATGCCGAACCCGAAATAAGCACACCGCCCATCCCGGCCAACATGGCCGCCAATGCCCCCATCGATGCCCCACCAGACAGCCCCAGTACGTAGGGGTCTGCCAGCGGGTTACGCAGCAGCACCTGCATCAAGGCACCGGCCACCGCCAGCAATCCGCCCACCGCAAAGGCAGAAAGCGCCCGTGGCAGGCGAAGCTCGATCACCATGGTACGCGCCAGCACATCGCCCTGGCCCTGCACCACCGCCCAGAGCTGCGCTGCCGAAAGCTGCGCGCTACCCACCGCCAGAGAAAATAGCATGGCGGCCACGGCGATCAACGCCAGCAGGCCAAGGGGTTGCCACAGGCGCGCCACCATTAAGAGGCCCCGCGCTTTTGGCGAGTTTGTTCAAGTTTCTCACACAGAATTTGTGCGCCTTCCAACAGGCGCGGAGTGGGCCGCTGAATTAAAGAAGGTGGCACAAAATAGAGGTTATCGCCCGTTACGGCGGCTAAATTGGGGTACTGTTCCCAGTGGGTGAGCCAGTGGCGGTTCTCCTCTCCCATGCCTCCAGCAATAATGGCCTCGGGGTTGGCGGCCAGCACGGCTTCGTCATCCAGTCTTGGCACCAGCCGTTCCAGCTCGCCAAAGACGTTCTCGCCGCCGCAAAGCTCTACTACCTGACCAATCAGATGTTCGTTATTAACGCTCATCAGCGGCTCGTCCCACACCTGATAAAACGTGGGTACCGGGTCGCGCTCCCTGTAGCGGGCGGTGAGCGCGGCCATGCCGTCTCTAAACTCGCTAGCCGCCTGCCGCCCAGTTGGTTCAGTTCCCGCTAAAAGGGCCAGTCGCTCAATGGTGTGGGCGACGTCTTCCACGCTACGCGGCTCGATGTAGAACACCGGCATGCCCAGCGCTTCTAGGGTTTCCATCTGCTCGGCGGGGTTACCTGTTACCCAGCCGATGACTAAATCCGGGGCAAGCCCGACCAGGGCTTCCAAATCGATTCGGGTGTGGCTGCCCACCGAGGCCACGTCCTTTGCTTCCGGCGGGTAATCGCTGTAGCTCACCACGGCCACGACCTGATCTCCTGCGCCTGCGGCGTAGGTCAGCTCCGTTGCCCCTGGGGAGAGCGTGGCAATACGCCGTGCAGCGTTGTGCAGGCATACTTCGCGGTCACGATCATCCACCACGCAGCGTGAGTGGTCGTGGCCCTGGACAGGTATGGCTATGAGCAAAAACGCGAGGCCCAAGGCCCCGCGCATTAACCCACGTTGGCTACTGGCCAAAGTGAACACTTAAGAACCCTGCTCGGCCTGCGTTGATGTAGTCACGCGAGGTTTCATACTCTTTATCAAAGGCATTTTCTACCGTAACACGGGCCGTCCAAAGCGGTGCAAACTGCCATCCCGCACGTAGATTAACCAACCCATAGCCACCCAATCGCTGAGTATTAGAGGCATTATCATAGCGGTAACCTTGTGCTACTAACGACCCTCCCAATGACCAATCGCCAAGCTCGCGGTCAGCATCTAGCCGCACACTTTGGCTAGCACGGCGGGCTAGTCGATTGCCTGTTTCCTGATCTTCCGGGTCCAGGTAGGTATAGGCAGCTTGCAGTACCCAGTCGTTGACTTCTACGCCGCTTGAAAGCTCAGCACCGCGAATACGCGCATTATTGACGTTTTGTGGCGCCCACAAACCGCTTGGCGTCGGCGCCCAGGCAATCAGGTCGTCGTAGTCGTTTTGGAAGACGGCCACGTCCCAGAACCACTGGCTGTAGCTGTACTGGCCGCGAACGCCCACTTCAACGGTTTCAGATTTTTCGGGATTGAGATCAGGGTTGCCAGAGTTCGGCCAATAGAGGTCATTAAAACTCGGGGCTTTAAACGCCGTGCCTATACTGGCGCGCAGCGTATGGTAGTTATCCAGTTCGTAGCCCAGCGCCAAGCTGCCGGTCACTTCATCGCCATAGGCCTCGTTGTCGTCGTAACGCAGGCTTGCCTGAATAGCAAACGGCGAAAAGTCGAGCAGCGCTTGCGTAAATACCGCGGTGTTATCGCGACTGGTGACCTCAAACTCATTGGTGCTTGAAACGCGGTCTTCGCTAATTTCAGCGCCCGCGATTACCTCATGGGCGCCGAGCTGGATGTTGTTTTGCCAGCGAGCGGTTTGGGTGCGGGTATCAATCACCGACCCACCGAAGTTATCCATCGTGTCCAGCTCATCGCGGGCTTCGCTTAGCGTTAACCGACTGCGCCAGGTAGTAGTTACCGGTAGCTCACCGTAAATACCCGCCACCTGCTGAACGAAGTCATTCTCACCGCCATCATATTCGTTGTGGCCGCGAGCGCGCAGCGCCAGCACGCCCACTTCAGCGCCACTCTCGAAGGTGTGTGCAACACGGGCCAGCGCCGAGGTGTTGTCGTAGCCTTTGTCTTCGCCACCGCGACGAATGGGCTGGCCGTCGGTATTGAAATGGCTACCGGCAAAACTGTAGCGCGTGCCGCCTTCGCGTCCAGAAATACCGGCACTTACCCGCTGGGTATTGAATGAACCACCGCCGATGGAAATATTGGGTTGCGGGCCTTGTTCGTCACCATCAGGGGTAAAGAGCTGTATCACGCCGCCAACGGCATCCGCGCCGTAAAGACTACCCCGCGGGCCGCGCACGATTTCCGCGCGGTCAAACATACGAGGATCTAAATACTGAAAAGCGGCACTACCCGCTGTGGCTGAACGCAGCCGAATGCCATCTATCATTAGCACGTTTGCATCGCCGGGCGCACCACGCAAAGAAACGCTGCCGCTTTTACCAAAACTGCCGTTGCTGGTGACATCAACGCCCGGCTGGCCGCGTAGAAGATCGGTTAGGCTGGTGGGGTCTTGGCGGCGAAAAGTAGCTTCATCCAGCACGCTAACGGATGAGAGGCTTTCATTGGCGGTGCGGGGCGCTAATGCAGCGGTGACAACGACAGGATCAAGCGCCGCTAATTCCGTGGTCGCTTCGGCGTACTGGGCCTGGGCTGAAAAGGAGATGGCCAGCGGCAGTGCTGCCATCGCAAATGCCGCCCGTGTGGCGGTGGTGTGAAAACGGTGGTTCATGAAAGGTCCCTTGCTCACTGTGCTCACCCGCACAGCGTGTTTTTAGTGGCCGGGCAGGGGCACACAAGGGAAAACAGCGGCTGAAAGCCACTGGTATTCGCCCTGCACATGCCCTCCGCATGCCGGTAATCTTTGGCTTTTTTAGCCGTCACTCTTAGGCCGGTCTCCGGGCTGACGAGCGAAAGGGGCGGCTTAACGTAAGCGCCATACCTTTCCGAACGACCACCTTCCCATGCGTAAGCACAGTGGCGTCTCTAGCCGTTCTTATCTCGATCACCGTTGCGGGGGCAGCGTTGGATTCACAAAAAACGTTCACCAACTTCCCGTTTAATTGATGGCGTTAGTGCCACCAGCACCTGAGAGTGCGCGTAAACTAGCAACTTGTTAGAGGTTGGTCAATTTACCGTCTAGCCTTTCAGCGCCTGTAATAGGCCGTGGCGCACGTACCATACCTGCTCAGCGTGGGCGGCGGCATCCTGGGTGAACCAGCCGCTTAAATCGCGCAGGCGGCGCTGGTCTCGGGCGATGGGCACCAGGCCACGACCCAGTTCGTTGGCAATAATCACCAGCGTGACGTTATCCTCTGCGGCGGTTTGGTTTAGGCGCTGTAAATCTTCCCGCCACTGGGCTCGCCACTCGTCGCTGCTGAAGTCAGAATCCTGCGCGGCGGTGAGCCACTCAAACAAGCCGTGGAGCACCAGCGGCGTATTCGGTAGCATGACGTGGGCGACCTCATGAAGGCGCTGGCCAGGGGCTAAGCGCCACCATACCGCACTGGGGAAGCGTTGTTTTACAGCGTCGCGCTTACCTGCACTGGCACCGCCGATGAATAGTTGCATTGCCATTCTCCTTTTCCATCCTCACCTGCCTGATACGCGAGCTGCCAGCGCCGTCCTTGGGCCTGATGCACAATTCCCTCCCAAAAATCGAGGGTTTCAAAACGGCGGCGTAGCTCACGAATCACACCGCCGTGGGTCACCACTAACACTTTTTGATAGCCATACTGCTGAGTGTGTGCCGCGACATCGTCGAGCCAAGCATCTAGGCGTTCGCGCAGCTGGCCAGAAGACTCTCCACCGGGAATTTGCAGCTCTCCGGCGCTATCAATCCAGGCGCGATAGTGCGGCAATTCTTTTAATTCATCGTAAACCTTGCCTTCGTACTCGCCAAAATCGAGCTCCCGTAGGCGCGGTTCGGCATAGACGGGTATACCCGGTTTTGCTGCTTGTGACCACGCCAGCGTTTGCTGGCAGCGGCCAAGGTCACTGGCATAAATCGCGTCAAAGCGTTCATCCATCAGGGCTTTCCGAAGCGTTAGCAGCCCTTCCTCCGCATCGGGAAACAGCAGCGGAATATCCCGCTGGCCCTGGTAACGGCGCTCTAAATTCCAGGCGGTGATACCGTGGCGAACTGCCACCAACTCCACATTAAGACCAGTAGCCAAAGCTCTCCTCCTTCAATGGTGGCACCGACCATATCGCCGTTAATGCCGTTAAATAGACGCAGCAGTGCCGCACGCGTCAGCGCTAACCAACACGCGACTGCGACCAGCCATAGCGCCATCGCGGGCCATACCAACACCAGCGGTAGCAGCGGCACCAGCGCTAGCCCAACATCGCGGCAGCTGAGCGACTGCTGCCAGCTCCAGGCCAGGCCGCGTGAGTGGGCGCATGGGGTCAGTACAAGTAGCGCGACTCCCGCCCAACGCCCCAACGCGGGCACCACCATCAGCCACCACAGCGGCGCGTGATACTGCAGCAGCGCCCAGAGCAGCACGCCCTTCCAGGCCAGCAAAAACAGCAGCGCTAACATACCGAAGCTGCCGATTTGTGGGTCTTTCATGATCTCCCAGCGCCGTTCCAGCGGCTGGTTGCTACCCAGCGCATCGGCCAGATCCATCACGCCATCCAAGTGCAGGCCACCGGAAATGGCCACCCACAGGCTAAGCAGTACCAGCGCCGTGATGGGCGATGGGGTTTGCCACTGGCCCAACAGCAGGGCGACACAGGCCAGCAGCGCTCCCACCATCAGGCCCACCAGCGGGTAGGCGCGAATGGCCCAGCGCCGGGTGGCCGGTGTCCAGGGGCAGGCAACGGGGATCGGCAGGCGCGTCAGAAACTGCAGCGCCAACAGCATGCCGTAGAGGGCGTTTTTCATGGTGCACCAGCCGCCTTCCATTCGATGGACTGCCCGGCCACCACCTCCAGCACTTGGTCGGCCTGGGCCGCCAGCCAGCGGTGCAGCTTTTGCAGGAATTCCACGTAGCGCCACACCTCTGCCGAGGCAGGCAAGGGCGCTTCGTTGAGATCGTTGGAGACCACCACCAGCGTCACCCCCCGGCGGCGGGCATCGTGAAGCGCACGCACCAACAGCGCAAAGGCTTCTGTTTCACTGACCGGCGCGGCGTCCTCCTGGGTATTGAACATCACCTGGCTGGCCCAGAGGGTCAGGCAGTCCAACAGGGCGGCATGGTCGTTGGGCACCTGGGCCACGGCCTGTTCGATGTTGAGCGGGGCTTCCAGGGTGACCCAGTGGTTGGCGCGGCGGGCCTGATGATGGCCTACCCGTTCGGCCATTTCGCTGTCGTAGATGTCGGCGGTGGCCACGTAGTAACACGTCTTGCCGTCGGCGTACTGCTGAACACACTGCTCCGCCACCAGGCTCTTGCCCGACCGAGCCCCTCCACTAACAAAGACAATCATTCAGCACCTTTGACAACCGATCATTGGTCACACCATCACGTAGCGCCAGCCTTAGCCAACCACCCTTCAGGCCAGCAAAACCATGGGTATGTCGCGCCAGCATACCTTGGTGAAGCAGGCGCTCAAGCAGCACGATACTGGAAATGCCCCGCTGCCGCTGGGCGGCCCCAGGCCGCACCAGATGAAAGCAGCTGTGGCTGGGCACCACCTCCAGCCCCAGCGCGGCCAGGGCAGCGCCCATGCGTGGCTGCTCACGGGCCAACCACTGGTGGGTACGCCGGGCAAAGCCCTCATCCGCCAGCAGCGGCGGCACCAGTTCAGCAGCCAGATGATTGACGCTCCAGGGCGGTTGCTGCGCCTGAAGCTGAGCGATACGCCCCTCATCGGCCAGCACGTAGCCCAGCCGCAGGCCCGGCAGGGTAAAGAATTTGGTCATGGAGCGCAGCAGGATCAACGCCGGGTAGCGTTGGAGCAGCGGAGTCAGCGGTGCAGCCTCCAATGCCAGGTCGATGAAGGCTTCATCCACCACCAGCGAGGCCCCCGGTTTCAAGGCGTCCAGCAGCGCCTCGATAAGCGCCACGGGCAGCAGCGTGCCGGTGGGGTTGTTGGGGCGGCAGACGAACACAACATCAGCGCTGGCTGCCGCCTGCAGCAACGCGGCCGCGGGCGGGTCGAAGGTGCCCGGCAACAGGCCAAGCTCGCTGATGCGCACACCGTGGGCGTTGCAGGCCCGGGCATACTCGCCAAAGGTAGGAGTGACGATCAGCGCCTGCTGGCCAGCGTGGTGCGCCGCCGCCAGAAAGATGGCCTCCGCACCGCCGTTGGTGAGCAGTACCTGCCCCGGCTCCACGCCTGCGTGTTCGGCAATCGCCTGCCTGGCGGCGCGGTAGTCCGGTTCGGGGTAGCGGCCCAGCCCAGCCAGGCGCTGGGCCAGGTAGCCGGTTACCCAGCCGGGCGGGCCCAGCGGGTTCAGGTTGGCGCTGATATCTTCCAGCGGGTGGTCGGCAGGCAGGCCAAAGCGCTGCAGCAGCGCGGCGGCCTGGCCACCGTGGCTTGGCCAATGATGGAGAGGCAGGTTGCCGGGCTGGTCGCGCATCACCCGGCCCCCGTAGCCATCACGAGGCACAGCTGCAGGAAGAGCAGCAGCAGGAAGAACAGCAGCCAGGCCCCGTGCATCAGCCAAATCGTGGTAGTGATGTGGCTGGCTTTCAGTAAATCATGGGCGGTGCCCAGCGTGGCCCGGTGTGATACTTGCCCCTGGTAGACGTTGGTGCCGCCCAACTGGACGCCCAGCAAATTCGCCACCATCGCCTCGGGCCAACCCGCGTTGGGGCTTGGATGGCGGGGCGCTTCGCGCCAGGTGGCCGCCAGGGCGCCCCGCCAGCGCAGAGGTGAGAGGTGAAACACCCCATACAGCACGCCCGCCAGCCACAGGCACAGGGCGGTCAGCCGGGCAGGCAGCCAGTTGGCAAGGTCGTCCAGCCTGGCCGAGGCGTAGCCGAAGTCGCCGTAGCGCTCGTTCCGGTAGCCCACCATGGAGTCCAGCGTATTGATGGCCTTGTAGGCCAGCGCCAGCGGCGCGCCCCCCAGCAGCGCAAACAGCAGCGGCGAGGTAATGCCATCGACGGTGTTTTCCGCCACGGTTTCCACCGCGCCCCGGGTAATCTCGGCTTCATCCAGAGCCTGGGTATCACGCCCCACCACTCTGGACAGCGCCTGCCGCGCGCCGGGCAAATCGCCCTGCCGCAACGGGGCGGCAATGGCCCGCCCGGCATCCGCCAGCCCCTTGATGGCCAGCGTGGTGGCCAGCAGCCACAGCTCGGCGGCCAGCCCCAGCCAGGGGTGCACCCACGACAACAGCGCAAGCCCCAGCCAGGCCACCGACAAGGTGCCCAGCACCACCACCAGGGTAAGGCACCCGCCCAACAGGCGCCGCCGCTGGGGGCTGCCTTTGTTCCAGCGGTGCTCCAGGGCGCTAATCGCCTTGCCGATGATCACCACCGGGTGGGGCAGCGCGCGCGGGTCCCCCACGATCAAATCGATGACGATGGCCAGCGCGCCCCATCCGGCCAGAGCGGGCAGGCTCAGCAAGTCGAGGCTCATGGTGCCTTGCCACTCACCCCCGCCTGGGAGAACGTGGCCATGTCACTGAGCATAGCGGCGGCAGCCTGTAGCAGCGGGTAAGCCAGCGCCGCCCCACTGCCCTCGCCCAGGCGCATTTCCAGGGCCAGCAGCGGCTGCGCCGCCAGGGCTTCCAGCGCCAGGACGTGGCCCGGCTCCGCCGAACGGTGGCCAAACACCAGGTAGTCGCACAGTGCCGGGGCCATGCGGCAGGCGGTCAGGGCCGCCACCGTGGCAATGAAGCCATCCACCACCGCAGGCACGCGGTGGGCCGCCGCCGCCAGGTACGCACCCGCCATGGCGGCAATTTCCAGGCCGCCCAGCTTGCACAACACCTCCAGCGGGTCGTCAGGATTCGCCTGGCGATTGGCCAGCGCCCGCTCGATAACCGCCGCCTTGTGGGCCTGCTGGGTGCTGTCGATACCGGTGCCCGCCCCCACCATCTGGGCGGCAGGCACCCCTAGCAAGGCCGCCAGCATGGCGCTGCTGGCGGTGGTGTTGGCGATACCCATTTCGCCCACGATGAGCCCATTGGCCCCCGCCTGTACGGCCCGCTCGACCGCTGCCATGCCGGCCTGCATGGCCTGGCGCGCGTCGTCCAGCGGCATGGCGTCGTGGTGCAGCATGTTGGCCGTGCCCGAACGCACGCGGGCATCGGTGGCTCCCGGCAGCGGTCGCGGCGACGCCACACCGACATCCACCACGTCCACCCGAGCTCCCAGCTGGCGGGCAAACACGTTGATGGCCGCGCCCTGCTGAACGAAGTTGGCGACCATCTGCGCGGTCACCTCCTGTGGAAACGCCGACACGCCTTCAGCGGCCACGCCATGGTCGGCGGCAAACACCACCACGGCAGGGCTATCCACCCGAGGGCGGGCGCTGCCCGTGATGGCGCTGAGCTGAATCGCCAGCGCTTCGAGCCTGCCCAGGCTGCCGGGCGGCTTGGTCAAGGTATCGAGGTAGGCACGAGTGCGCTCAGCGGCGGCGGCATCGACGGGGCCGATATCAGGCAGCCAGGGGTAAGCGGCAAGGGAGTCAGAAGCGGCAGCAGAGGACGCGCAGGGAGGCATGGCAGCTCCAGTGGCAGCAAAACCAGAGATGAAGTGATCGCAAGCGCAGCATGGTAACAGATGCGGGCGGCCAGCGGAGCCGCCCGGGCTGTGGTTACCGTACCGGCAATCAGTAAACGGGGGTTTCCTGCCAGCCACCCCCCAGCGCCTTGAACAGCGTGGCCGTGGCCGCCAGCTGTTCACGGCGCGCACCGGCCTGGGCCAAACGGGCCGAGAGCAGGTTGCGTTCGGCGTCCAGGCGCTCCAGCTGGCTCACCTGCCCCTGGTCGTACATCAGCACGGCCAGCTCCCGGGTACGGGCAACGGCCTCCAGCTGTTCGTCGATGGCGGCCAGCCGTCGCTCGCTGAAGTCGTAGCTGTAGAGCGCATCGCGCACTTCGTTGAAAGCGGTCAGCACGGTCAGGCGATACTGCGCTTCGGCCTGTTCGGCCAGCGCTTCAGCGCTTTCCACCCCGGACTGGCTACGACCGAAGTCGAACAGCGGCCCCATCACCGAGGCCCCGACGCCCCAGGTGCGGGCCACATCGCTGAACAGATCACTGGTGCTGGCGGCCGCAGTGCCCAAAAAGGAGCTGAGATTGAGCGACGGCAGGCGGTTGGCCTCGGCCACGCCGATCTGGGCGGTGGCCGCGATCAGCGCCGCTTCTGCCGAGCGAATGTCGGGCCTGCGCTGGAGCATCGCCGACGGCATCACGGCAGGTATGCCCACCGGCTGGGCCAGGTCATCCAGCCGCGACGTGCCGGTGTCCAGGGTAGTCAGCAGCTCATCAGGGGACATGCCCACCAGCGTGCCCAGGGCCCCGCGCAGGGTTTCCACCTGCTGCTTGAGCGACGGCAGCTCTGCCTGCAGGTTGCGCCACTCGGCTTCGGCCTGGCGCAGTTCCAGTTCGCTGATGTCGCCATGCTCGAAGCGCAGCGCCTGAAGGCGATAGGTCTCCTGGTACGCGGCCAGGGTCTCCTCCATCAGCGCTTGCTGGGCTTCGGCACTTTTCAGGCTGACGTAGGTGGTGACCACGTCACCGATCACGCCCAGCTCGGCGGCGTCTCTGGCAAACAGGCTCTCCTGCAGGGCGGCCATGGCCGCAGCGCGCTGGTTGGCCAGCCGCCCCCACAGGTCGATTTCATACTCCAGGCTAGCGGCCAGG
Organism: Halomonas sp. Ps84H-12; assembly: GCF_024124725.1. Lineage (NCBI taxonomy): Bacteria > Pseudomonadati > Pseudomonadota > Gammaproteobacteria > Oceanospirillales > Halomonadaceae > Halomonas > Halomonas sp. Ps84H-12. The sequence continues at coordinate 48,118 of NZ_JAMXSJ010000014.1, forward strand.
GAGTACTGGTTGTTGGTGGAGGTCAGCAGCTCCTGCACGTTGTTGGTGGAGGTCAGCAGCTCCTGCACGGGCTGAACATCGATGGGCAGCGCCGCCCCCGGAGTGCGCTCACGGTTGGCTTCGGCCTGATAGCCCACGGTGGGAAAGCGCTCGGCATCGGCAAACCCCAGCTGGGCCCGGGCCTCGCGAATGCGCGCCAACTGAATCGCCAGTTCGAGATTATCTTCGCTGGCGCGCTCGACCAGCCGGTTCAGCGCCGGGTCTTCGAAGCGCTGCCACCAGCGGTGCCAGTCGTCACGGGCCTGCTGCTCCAGAGTGATATGGGCAGGCCAGCTCTCCGGCAGCTCAATGTCGGGCGTTTGATACTCCGGGCCGACCGCACAGCCTGCCAGCAGCAAGGCCAGCGCCGAGGCAGTGGTGAACGGTTTGAGGCGGGGGCCCCACGGGCGATTCCTGTGCACGCTGATCATCCTTGCAGTTCGGGTGAATACCGATTTAGGGCGGCGTTTAACCAAACACCTGTTCGAAGTGGCTAAGAGTACCTATTATAGGAGACTAACGAAACAGGGGATACATCACACCACCGTGATCCCCCATTGACTTGCAGGGAGGCATTGAATGAGGTTCATCCGCAAGGGGAAGTGGCTACCCACTCTGGCCGGGTTGCTGGCATGCGTGACGTTATTGGCAGGTTGCAGAGACGCCGAAGAGCCCCCCGAGCCTCCGGCTCAGGTGGTCAAACTGTTTGAGACTGGCCAGCAGCAGGCCTTTTCGGGCCGTCGTTTTGTGGGTCGCGTCGATGCCGTGAGCACCGTCAATCTGGCCTTTCAGGTGGGCGGCCGCCTGACCACCTTTCCAGCCGTACAGGGCACCACGCTGGCCAAAGGCGAGCTGATCGCCCAGCTCGATCAAACCGATTACGCTCTGCAGGTGCGCGCCGCAGAGGCGGAATTGTCCCAGGCCCGCCAGCATCTGCAGCGGCAGGAAAATCTGTATCGCCATAACGCCGTCTCCGCCTCGGTGCTGGAAGCGGCCCGCACTGATGCCGAGCTGGCCGCTACCCAGCTGGAGAGCGCCCGCCAGGAGCTGGCCTACACCTCATTGTACGCGCCCTTTGATGCGCTGATTGCCCGCCGCCTGGTGGAAAACCACACCACGCTGCCGCCCAATGCCGAAGTCGTCCGTATTCAGGACATCTCGGAGCTGCGCATTCGCATCAACGTGCCCGAAGCGCTGATGCAGCATCTCGATGGCGAACACGGTTTCAACGCCGAAGCCGAGATCGCCACGCTGCCCGGCGAGCGCATTGCGCTGGAGTACCGCGAACACATCACCGAGCCCGACGAGGTCGCCCAGACCTATCAGGTGGAGTTCGCGCCCGCCCAAGGCGAGCACCTGGTGGCGCTGCCCGGCACCACGGCCACCGTGTTCATCGAGCCCGCCGAGCGGCTGGTGTCCGGGGTGATGATGATTCCAGCCAGCGCCCTGGACACCACCGAGAGCGGTGATTTTCGCGTGTGGGTCTACGACCCCGACGAGGGCACGGTATCGCCCCGGGAGGTCACCGTGGGTGAGCTGAGCGACGACGCCGTGATGCTGGTGGCAGGCGTTCAGCCTGGCGAGTCGATTGCGGCGGCCGGGGTACACCTGCTGCGCGACGGCATGCGCGTCAAACCGCTGGATAACGCCCTCTAGGAGCCGCCATGAACATCGCCAAGCTGTCCATCGAACGGCCTCTCAATACCTGGCTGATCGTGGTGATCTGCCTGTTGGGCGGTATCTGGGGATTCAATACGGTGGGCAAACTCGAAGACCCCGCCTTCACCATCCCCAACGCCATCATCAATACGCCCTACCCCGGCGCCACCGCCGTGGAAGTGGAAGAGGAGGTCACCGAACGTCTGGAGCGCGCCATCCAGGAGATGGAGCAGATCGACGTCATCAAGTCGAAGTCGCTACCTGGGCGCTCGGAAATCCAGGTGGAAGTCCACTCCAGCTACAGCAGCCACGAACTGCCGCAAATCTGGGATGAGCTGCGCAACAAGATCAACGATGCCCAGGGCGACCTGCCCGAGGGGGTGCTGGGCTCCCAGGTCAACGACGATTTCGGTGAAGTGTACGGCCTTTTCTATGCGGTCACGGCCGATGGGCTCACCACGCGGGAGATCCGCGACATTTCGACGTTTCTTCAGCGCGAGCTGCTGGCAGTACCCGGCGTGGCCAGGGTGACCACCGCAGGCGAGCGGGAAGAGACCATCTACATCGACATCTCCAACGAGCGCCTGACCACCCTGGGCATTCCCATCAATCAGGTCATCAACACCATCCAGACCGAAAACGCCGTGGAAAACGCGGGCAGCCTGCGGGTAGGGGAACGCCAGGTGCGGCTGGTGGCGCGTAGCGACATCGACAGCACCGCGCTGATCGAAGCCATCCGCATCGGCCGCCCCGGCACCACCGAACAGGTGTCGCTGATGGATATCGCCACCGTCTACCGCGAGCCCAGCGACCAGCCCAACCAGCTGATTCGCTATAACGGCGAGGATGCCTTCACGCTCGGCATTGCGGGCGCCGCCAACGACAACATCATCGAAGTGGGCGAAGCCGTCGAAGCCCGCATGGAAGAGCTGAAAAGCCGCCTGCCGCTGGGCGTAGAGCTACATCCTCTCTACGAACAGCACCATGTGGTCAACGATGCCATCAACGACTTCCTGCTCAACCTGGCCATGTCGGTGGCCATCGTGATCGGGGTGCTGTGCCTGGCCATGGGCTGGCGCATCGGCGTGGTGGTCGGCAGTACCCTGCTGCTCACCGTGCTGGGCACCCTGCTGTTCATGGGGCTGTTAAACATCGAGATGGAGCGTATCTCGCTGGGGGCGCTGATCATCGCCATGGGCATGCTGGTGGATAACGCCATCGTGGTCGCCGAAGGCATGGTCACCAACATCAAGCGCGGCCAGCGCGCCAAGGAGGCTGCAGGCAGCGCCGCCAAGCGTGCCCAGCTGCCGCTACTGGGCGCCACGGTGATCGGCATCATGGCCTTTGCCGGTATTGGCCTGTCGGACGATGTCACCGGCGAATTTCTCTACTCGCTGTTCATGGTCATTCTGGTGTCCCTGATGCTGAGCTGGCTGCTGGCGATCACCGTCACCCCGCTGTTTGGCTACTACCTGCTGCGCCAGAAAGGCGACGACGAGGATCAGTCCGCTGACGAGCAGCAAGCAGGCGAGCGCCAGCACGAGAACGAGGAGAACGAGGAGGACGACGACGAGCCCAGCAAGCGCGAGCTGTACGGCGGCCTGCTCTATCGCGCCTATCGCCGGGTGCTGCTGTTGGCGCTGGGCATGCGCATCATCACCGTCAGCGCGCTGGTGCTGATCACCGCCGTGTGCCTGTGGGCCTTCAGCCTGATTCCCCAGTCGTTCTTTCCGGACTCCAATACGCCGCTGTTCTTCGTCAATGTGGAGCTACCCCAGGGCACCGACATTCGCTCGACCGCCGACTACGCCGCCGATATCGAGGCGTATATCCTGGAGCAGGAGGACGTGGTATCGGTGGCCAGCTTCATCGGCCAGGGCGCTACCCGCTTCATGCTCACCTACGCCCCGGAGCAGCCCAACACCGCCTATGCCCAGTTCATCGTGCGCACCGAAGACCTGGATGCCATTCCCGCGCTGGACCAGCGCTTCTACCGAGAGCTGAACGAAGCGTTTCCCAGCGCGCAGGTACGCACCCAGCGGCTGCAGTTCGGCCCGGGCGATGGCGCAGACATCGAAGCGCGCTTTCAGGGGCCCTCCCCGGAAGTGCTGCGCTCGCTGGCCGACCAGGCCCAGCGCATCATGGCCGACAGCCCCTACCTGATCGACCAGCGCACCGACTGGCGCCAGCAGGAGCTGGTAGTGCGCCCGCGCATCAACGAGGAGCGCGCACGCATTGCCGGGGTCAGTCGTGAAGACATCACCCAGACCCTGCAGTTTGCCTCGTCGGGCATTCGGGCAGGCACCTACCGTGAAGGCGAGCACCTGCTGCCCATCGTCGCCCGCCCCCCGGCGGCCGAACGGGACGATGTGGCGCTGCTGGAAAACCGCAACGTGTGGAGCGCCGCGCAGCAGCGCTTCGTGCCCATCAGCCAGGTGGTCTCCTCCTTCGATACCGATAGCGAGGAAGCGCTGATTCAACGCCGCAACCGGGTGCGCACGTTGACCGTCGGGGCCGACCCCGCCGAGGGCTATACCGCCGCCCAGGCCTTCGGCGGCATTCGCGAAGAGATCGAGGCCATGACGCTGCCACCGGGCTACCAGCTGAGCTGGGGAGGTGAACACGAGGATTCCGGCGATGCCCAGGAGGCGCTGGCCCAGCAGTTGCCCATCAGCCTGCTGGTGATGCTGCTGACCTCGATTTTGCTGTTTGGCAAGCTCAAGCAGCCGCTGATCATCTGGCTGGTGGTGCCCATGTCGGTGTGTGGCGTGGTGATTGGCCTGCTGGTGACCGGCCTGCCCTTCTCGTTTACCGCCCTGCTGGGCATGCTCAGCCTGTCGGGCATGCTGATGAAAAACGCCATCGTGCTGGTGGACGAGATCGATGGGCAGATCAAGGAGGGCAAGGCGCGCTTTTCTGCTCTGGTGGACGCCAGCATCAGCCGCTTGCGGCCGGTCTTCCTGGCCGCTGGTACCACCATCCTCGGCATGCTGCCGCTTTTGGCCGACGCCTTCTTCAACAGCATGGCGGTGACCATCATGGGCGGCCTGGCGTTTGCCTCGCTGCTGACGCTGATTGCCGTACCCACCCTGTATGCCATGCTGTTCCATATCAGCAGCGACGAGGTCGACTCCTGAGCAGGCGCGTTCGGCCCATGAGCGCTTTTTGGCTATCATGGGCTGGACGCTGGGATCATCCGGCTCATCCTTTCGGGTAATAAAACTACAGCTTAATCTATAAATAGCGTTTTTATTGCCGTAAAGTCTCTTATATCGACGCCACAAGATGTAAAATAACTACAAATCTGGATTCACCGTCTCTACACATGCAGAGGTCTCTATGCCTGGTTCAACACCCGCCACACTCAATCCTACGGTTGCTAAGGTTACCCAACGTATTCGTGAACGCTCTGCCGAGCGCCGCGCTCTCTACGAGCGCCGCATGGCCGACCAGCACAAGCGTGGCGTGCATCGTGCCGAGCTCTCCTGCGGCAACCTGGCCCACGGCTTTGCTGCCTGTAGCGCCCAGGAGAAAGACTCCCTGAAGCTGATGAACAGCGCCAACCTAGGGATTATTTCTTCGTACAACGACATGCTCTCGGCCCACCAGCCGTTCGAAACCTTCCCGGAAACCATCAAAGCGGCCGCCCGCGCCATGGGTTCTACCGCGCAGTTTGCCGGTGGCGTACCCGCCATGTGCGATGGCGTAACCCAAGGCCAGCCGGGCATGGAACTCTCGCTGTTCTCCCGCGATGTGATTGCCATGGCCACCGCCGTGGGCCTGTCGCACAACATGTTTGATGCCGCTCTTTACCTCGGCGTATGCGATAAAATCGTTCCCGGACTATTCATCGGCGCGGCGCGTTTTGGTCACTTGCCCGCCATGTTCGTACCCGCAGGCCCGATGCCAAGCGGCTTGCCGAACAAAGAGAAAGCGCGCATTCGCCAGCTCTACGCCGAAGGCAAGGTGGGCCGCGAGGAGCTGCTGCAGGCGGAATCCGACTCTTACCACAGCCCCGGCACCTGCACCTTCTACGGCACCGCCAACTCCAATCAGCTGATGATGGAAGTGATGGGCCTGCACCTGCCGGGTACCTCGTTCGTCAACCCGGGCACCGAGATGCGCGAAGCGCTCACCCGCTACGCCACCGAGCAGGCCATTCGCAACACCGAACCCGGCGGCGAGTACCGTCCGTTCTATAAGCAGATCGACGAGCGCGCCATCGTCAACGCCGTGGTCGGCCTGCTGGCCTCCGGTGGTTCGACCAACCATACCATGCACCTGATTGCTATGGCGGCAGCGGCGGGCATTACCCTCAACTGGGATGACTTCACCGATCTGTCAGCGGTCACCCCCAGCCTGATGAAGGTGTACCCGAACGGCCAAGCAGACATCAACCACTTCCAGGCCGCGGGCGGCATGAGCTACCTGTTCCGCGAACTGCTAGGCGCGGGCCTGCTCCACGGCGATATTCCCACCGTGTTTGGCACCGACCTGACCGCTTACACCCAAGAGCCCTTCCTGGAAGATGGCAAAGTGGTCTGGCGCGAAGGCCCGGAAAACAGCCTGGACGAAGAAGTGCTGCGCCCGGTCGCTACACCCTTCGCCCCCACCGGCGGCCTGACCGTGATGAAAGGCAACCTGGGACGTGGCGTCATCAAAGTCTCGGCGGTAGCCGAAGAGCACCGTGTAGTAGAAGCGCCGGTGAAGATCTTCGAGGATCAGAACGAAATGAAAGCGGCGTTTGAGTCGGGCGACCTGGACCGCGACGTCATTGTGGTGGTTCGCTTCCAAGGCCCCAAAGCCAACGGCATGCCCGAACTGCACAAACTCACCCCCTTCCTGGGCGTACTCCAGGACCGTGGCTTCAAAGTTGCCCTCGTCACCGATGGCCGCATGTCTGGCGCATCGGGCAAAGTGCCCGCCTCCATCCATATGAGCCCGGAAGCGCTCGACGGCGGCCCGCTGGCCAAGCTGCGCGATGGTGACGTGGTACGCCTGGATGCCAACGCCGGCACGTTGGAAGCCAAAGTAGACGCCGCCACCTGGGCCGAGCGTGAGCTCGTTGTCGCCAATTTGGATCACTACCATGTGGGCCTGGGCCGCGAGCTGTTCTCGGGCTTCCGCCACTTGGCAATGCGCGGCGAAGAGGGCGCGGGCTCGTTGGGCGGCTTCGAAGCCGACGATCTCGCTCGTCAAGAAGGTCAGATTTTTCAAGAGGACGCCTGATGCGACCGGCATTAATCGGGGACATTGGCGGCACGAATGCTCGTCTGGCGTTGGTCACGCCGGGCGAAGTCACGCCCCACGACATTCTTAACCTACCCTGCGCCGATTACCCCGGCGTGATCGAAGCGATTCAGGACTATCTCGCTCGGGTAGGCGCAACGGGCGATAACGCCCCGCAAGAAGCCTGCTTGGCGTTCGCCTGCCCGGTGCACGCCGAGCGGGTAAAGATGACCAACAACCATTGGGACTTTATGAAAAGCGACGTTCAGCAGGCGCTGAATCTGTCGCTGTTCAAAGTCATCAATGACTTCACCGCCCAGGCGTTGGGCGTACCCCACGTAGGGGAAGATAACCTGGTGGAAGTGCAGCCTGGGGAAGCCCAGTCGCACTCGACCCGCTTGGTCATCGGCCCCGGTACAGGTTTGGGCGTGGCCGGGGTGTTCCCCGGCCAGCACGCCTGGATTCCGCTGCCGACCGAGGGCGGCCACGTCACCTTTGCGCCTACCGACACCACCGAACGCGCGCTGCTGGACGTGTTCTTACAGCGCCACCAGCGGGTGAGCGTCGAGCGCATTCTGTGCGGCCAGGGGCTGCTAGAGCTATACCAAGCCCACTGCACCCTGGAAGGCCAAACGCCGCGCTGCGAGACCCCCGCCGAGGTGACCCAAGCGGCCAACCAGGGCGATGACCTGGCCACGGCTACCCTGCTGCGCTTTTTGAAAATTCTCGGCGACGTGTGCGGCGATGCCACCCTGACCATGGGTGCGCGCGGCGGCGTGTATCTCTGCGGCGGCATTCTGCCCCGCCTGTTGGACTGGCTGCCCAAGTGTGAGCTGCGCGCAAGTTTCGTCAATAAAGGGCGCATGGGCGCTTACAACGCCGACATCCCGGTGTGGATTGTGACTCACCCATGGACCGGCCTGCTGGGTGCCGCCGAAGCGCTGCATAACGAAGAAGTCTTTTAATTGGTGGGAAACGCCATGGCTGCTGTGACCTTTGACGTGCCGTTCGTACTCGGCATGATGCGCCTGCATGAAGAGCAAGAGATGCACCAGGCGAGCCATTTGGCCGACTGGATCGAAGCTCGCTTAGAGCAGGGCTTGCACTGGTTCGACCATGCCGACATTTACGGCAACGGAGCATGCGAAACACTGTTTGGCCAAGCGCTGCGCGCCCGCCCGGCACTGGCCAAGCGGTTGAATGTCGTTACCAAAGCCAGCATCGCCAACGACAACCCGGCCCCCGGTTCCGGTAAGGTCAAGCACTACAATGCCAGCCCGGACTACTTGGGCCGCGCCATTGACGATGCGCTGGGCCGCCTGGGCGTCGAGCGTCTGGATCACTTTCTGATTCACCGCCCGGACCTGCTGATGGACGCCGCCGCAACAGGCCATGCGCTGGATGACGCCATAGAGGCAGGCAAAATCGGCGCGGCGGGGATTTCCAACCATCTACCCAGCCAGTGGCGCAGGCTGCAACGCCATATGCACCACCCGCTACGCGCCAACCAAATCGAGCTTTCCATTGCCCATAGCGCGCCGCTGTTCGACGGCAGCTTCGACGACCTGAACACCGATGGCCAGGCGCCCATGGCGTGGTCTCCGCTGGCGGGCGGCCAACTGATGCAGGGTGAAGTGAGCCGCGTATTGAACCGTTTAGCAGGCGAGCTTAACAGCACACCCGGCGCGCTGGCGCTGGCCTGGCTCCGCACCCTGCCCGGCCGCCCAGTACCGGTCGTAGGCAGCGTGAAACCGGAGCGTATTGCCGATATGCTGGACGGCCCGGAAACGCTGCCCAGAGAAGCCTGGTACGAACTGCTGGAGGCCGCCCGCGGCCACTGCGTCGCTTAGTACGCTCACTCAACATTGATGCCAATAATGACAAGGAAAGACCTATGACACCGGTGATTGCTTTCGGTGAAGCCTTGATTGATATGCTCTCTAGCCGGTTAGGCGATAACACAGGGCAGGAAACCTTTACCCCCTACGCCGGCGGCGCGCCCGCCAACGTGGCGGTGGCCTGCGCGCGGCTCAACGTTCCCAGCCAGTTTTTGGGCATGGTGGGTGACGATACGTTTGGGCACTTTCTAATTCGTGAGCTGAAAAGCCACGGCGTGGATACCCAGGGCGTGGTGCTCACCAAAGAAGCCCGCACGGCGCTGGCGTTTGTCTCCCGCGACAGCAGCGGCGAGCGCACTTTCGATTTCTACCGCCCACCGGCCGCCGACCTGCTCTACCGTTTGGAACACCTTCCCCACGGCGTGTTCGAGCAGCCCGCCATCGTGCACCTGTGCAGCAACAGCCTGACCGACCCCAACATTGCCGAGACCACCCTCGCGATTGCCGCCATGGCCAAGCGCGCAGGCTGCCTTGTGAGCGTGGACGCCAACCTGCGCCACAACCTGTGGGCAGAGGGTGCGGCAGATCCTTGGCTGGTCACCGAGCTGGTCGATAGCGCCGAGCTGGTCAAAGTCTCTCTCGAAGAGCTGGACTACCTGCGTGGCGACCACCCACCAGAGGCGTGGTTAGCCGAGCGCATGGCCGCAGGGGTGAAGGTGATTGTAATTACTGACGGCCCCAATAATGTGGTGCTCAAAGGCATCGGCATTGACCAAACCGTGACGCCGCCCAGCGTCACGGCGGTGGACACCACCGCCGGTGGCGATGCCTTTATTGGCGGCCTGCTCGCGGAGCTTTCAAGCTACGGCATCAGCGAGAGCTGGCACCAGGACAGCGCATTTCTCACCCGCGCAGTGGACATTGCCTGCCGCTGCGGTGCCCACGCGGTCACCCGCCCCGGCGCGTATGCCGCGCTGCCCACCCACGCTGATATTGAAGCCCTGCGCAGCTCGGCAGGCTAGCACTGAGCGTCGTCGAGGCCGCTACTCGACGGCGCTTTGGATGCCCCCTTCTGCCACCTCCACCCGCCCACTGACGACTTCCAACGTCACCGGCTGACGGCGATGATCGACAAAGCTAACCTGAGTGATGCTGCGCTGTTCGGTGGCCCCGTCGACCAACATTTCCAGCGTGCCGTGATCGCACCACCACGTTACCGTCACCGTTAACCCATCGACGCTGCCCGCCGCGTGGTCGCAGGCAAAGTGCTCATCAAAGGTGGCCTGACCGTTACTCCCTTGACGCTCATAGTGTAGCGACGTTGTTGATTCGCCTGCGGTCAGCCACAGCCGCTGCTGATAGCCCTGCTGTAGTGATAGCGCTAGCCTCGTGCCCGCTTTAAGGGCCAACGTCAGCTGGCCGTAAACCGCCGCGCCCTCTGGCAAGACGATGCAGTGCTCCCCTACTGTTTGAAGCGAGCGAGGCGATATGTGGCTTGGGGCACTGAGCGCTTGAGCTGCTTCGCGAGCAAAACGCTGATGTAACCGCACTCCACGAGAAGTCGCTTGCAGGGTAAGTTCTCGCGGCAGGCTCATGGTGCCTCGCCAGCCCGTTTCGGGGGCATGGTTGGCGTACTGCCAGTTGTTAAGCCACGCCAGCGCAAGCTGCCGCCCGGGGGTATTCGACCAGCTCTGCACCGCGTAGAAATCCCGCCCTTCGTCCATCATCAGCACGACGTCGGCAGCGTTGTCATTGGTGAAACGCTGGCCGTCGAAATCACCCACGAAGTACTGGGTCAACGAGCCAAACGGGTTATCCGGCGTGGCGCCAATGCCCACCACCAGCACCCAGCGGGTGGCGGGCTCATTTGGTCCTGCGCCGTCCACCGGCAGCTCAAACAGATCCGGACACTCCCAGGGGTGCTGAGTATGCGCGCCCTCGCCCGCCCCAAAGGCGCTGGCAAACTGCCACGCCAGCAGGTTATGGGAGGTATAGAAGTGAATCTCCTGCCCACAGGCCAGCGCCATCACCCAGCGCTGGCTAGGGCCATGCCAAACCACTTTAGGGTCGCGGAAATCTTTAAACCCAGGCGGTGGCAGAACCGGATTCCCCTCGTAACGCTGCCAGCTGCGGCCCCTGTCGCGGCTATACGCCAGGCACTGGGACTGCTGGTAATCCTGTGGGTCATCGGAGAGCACCTTATGGCAGGTGTAAAACGCCACGAGCCCCGGCTGGCCCTCGAACAGCCCCGTCATATCGTGCTCATCGACCACGGCACTACCCGAAAAGCAGGCGCCGTCTTCGTTGGGCGCCAGCGCAATGGGCAAATGCTGCCAGTGGCACAGGTCACGGCTGACCGCATGCCCCCAGTGCATTGGCCCCCAGACGGTACTGAACGGGTGGAACTGATAAAACAGATGGTACTCGCCTTCAAAAAACACTAGCCCATTGGGGTCGTTCATCCACCCCATCGGGGGAGTAAAATGCAGCGCAGGATGCTGAGGCTCAAAATCCGCTAACGTCATGCTTAAAACCTTAACTTAATCGGTCAACTTAATCGTTTAAGTTAGCGTATCACGCCTATTAACTAACGGAAGTATCCCCTTTAGGTGTAGACGTAAAAAAGCCCGAGCATGGCGACATGCTCGGGCAAACGTCTTGCTCACACGACCCGACATCAGTGAGGCAAGTGACGAGAGTGCTCGGTACTGTGTTTTACATAAGTGGTGGAACCGTTTAGTGGTGGAAACGCTCCGCTGCTTGGCGGGCCAGTTCGCGGATGCCGTCCCAATCTTCGGCGTCGACCATGGCTTTCGGGGTCAGCCAGGAGCCGCCGACGCACATCACGTTGGGCAGCGAGAGGTAGGATTCGGCATTGTCCACGGTGATGCCGCCCGTGGGGCAGAAACGCGCTTCCGGGATCGGCGCACCGAACGCCTTGATTGCCTTGGCACCGCCGCTGGACTCCGCGGGGAAGAATTTGAAGCGGCGGTAGCCGTACTGCCAGCCGGTCATCAGCTCGGAAATGGTAGAAACGCCCGGCAGCATGGGCACGGGGCTCTCGACGCCGTAGCGGTAAAGCGCGTCGGTGGCACCTGGCGTAACGACGAAATCAGCGCCGACTTGCTCGGCTTGGCGATATTGCGCGGGCGTCAGCACGGTGCCGACCCCAATGCTGGCACCCGGTAGCGCCTCTTTCATGCGCTTGATGGCTTCCAGGGCGCAGTCGGTACGCAGGGTAATTTCCAGAACGCTCAGGCCGCCTTCGACCAGAGCTCGGCCCAGCGGCACGGCGTCTTCCAGGCGCTCGATGGTGATCACCGGGATCACTTCGGCTTTTAGGCAGATGCTGTCTAGCTCGGCGGTGCGCGTTGAGGGAAGCTGTTTATCGATGGTCATCAGTGAGTCTCCAAGCAATTTGTTATTGGCGAAGGCGGTTTATTAGGGCGCCCAATAGATCGCCAGCGGGCAAGATAAGAAAGCGCGGATGGGCAATGTACGAACGTCGTCGCCACCCATGGCGTTGGCCAATACGGCACGCTTATCGTCGCCGGTGATATGTAGAATGTGGCGCTTCGCCTGATGCAGGCGGTCCGCCGAGAAGGTAATACGCGGCTGCGGCTGGCTGGGGGTGCGCACGGCAACCAGCGGCTCATCGGTAGAAAGCGCTAGGCCCAGCTCTTGGCTATCGGGGAACAGCGAGGCCGTGTGGCCATCGCCGCCCATGCCTAAAATGACGACGCTCGCGGGCCAGGCAAGTCCTGCCGTCGCTTCTGCCACCGCTGCCACGCCCTCTTCCGGGGTGCCAGCGTCCGAGGTGAGCGGCACGAAGTTAGCCGCCGCCGCCGGGCCCTGCAGCAGGTTCTCGCGCACCAGCTTGGCGTTGCTGTCGCTGCTTTGCTCATCTACCCAGCGTTCATCGGCCAGGGTGATGTCCACCCGCGCCCAGGCCAGCGGCTTTTGCGCCAGCGCTTTGAAAAACGGCACCGGCGTCGAACCGCCCGATACCACCAGCAGGGCACGCTCCTGGTGCGCAAGGTCTGCCGCCAGGGCTTGATAAACGGCTTCAGCCAGCTGCTCGGCCAGCGCTTGTCGTGTAGTGCTCATTTCAATAATCCTCGTACCAGCTGCGGCCATCCTGGGTAATCATGGCAATCGAGGCGACCGGCCCCCAAGAGCCTGCCGGGTAGCGGCGCGGCGGGGTTTCGCGTGCTTTCCAGCCGCTGATGAGCTGGTCGCACCAGCGCCACGCGTGCTCCACTTCATCACGGCGCACAAACAAGTACTGCTGGCCTTTCATGACTTCTAGCAGCAGACGCTCGTAGGCATCCGGGATACGCGATTTCGGGAAGGCGCTGTTGAAATCCAGGTGCAGCGGGCCAGGGCGCAGGCGCATGCCTTTATCCAGGCCGCTATCCTTGGTGAGTACCTGAAGGGCAATGCCCTCTTCCGGCTGCAGGCGGATAATCAGCTTGTTGGAGGCGATGCCGCGCTGGTCCGGATCAAAGATGTAGTGCGGTTGCTGACGGAAATGAATGACGATCTGCGACAGTTTCTCCGGCATCCTTTTACCGGTACGCAGATAGAACGGCACGCCCGCCCAGCGCCAGTTGGCCACTTCGGTCTTCATGGCCACGAAGGTTTCGGTCTGGCTCTGGGTGTTGGCGCCCTCTTCTTCCAGGTAGCCCGGCACGGCCTGGCCATCGCTGGTACCGGCAATGTACTGGCCACGCACCACGTCGCGGCCCAGCGCTTCGCCGGTAAACGGCTTCAGCGCCTTGAGCACTTTTACCTTCTCATCGCGAATGGCATCGGCATCCAGGTTGGAGGGCGGGTCCATGGCGATTAGGCATAACAGCTGCAGCAGGTGGTTCTGCACCATATCGCGCAGCTGGCCCGCATCATCAAAGTAGCCCCAGCGGCCTTCAATACCCACTTTTTCAGCGACGGTAATCTCGACGTGGGAGATATGGTTCTGGTTCCACTGGGTGCCAAACAGCGGGTTGGCAAAGCGCAGGGCGATCAGGTTTTGAACCGTCTCTTTACCCAGGTAGTGGTCAATGCGGTAAATGCGTGATTCAGGGAACACGGCACCGATGGCGTCATTGATCTCTTCTGAAGAGGCCAAGTCATAACCAATCGGCTTTTCCACTACCACGCGGGTATCGTCATCCAGGCTGTTGCTGGCCTGGAGATTGCGGCAAATGTCGCCATAAATACGCGCGGCGACGGAGAGGTAGACCACCATTGGGCGCTTGCTGCCTTCGCGCCACTGGCGAATGGCGTCGTAGCCCTCTGCGGTGGCAAAGTCGAGCTTGAGATACTCTAAGCGGTTCAGGAAGCGTTCAAGGCTTGCCTTGTCCTGCTCCTCTTTTTTCAGGCGCTTCTGCAGCGCGCCGTTGACCAGCTGACGGAACGCGGCAGTGTCGTGTTCCTGACGCGCCAGCCCCATGATCCGCGTGCTTTCGGGCATTAAGCCTTCGCGGTCAAGATGATACAGCGCAGGAAACAGCTTGCGCATGGCAAGGTCGCCTAGCGCCCCAAAAAGCGCTAAATCAATAGCGTGATTCGGATCGCCCAGCGGGGCATGTGACTGGCTCATCTCAGCTCCTATTTATAATTAGGTCATCTAATGTAGTTAGATTACCTAAAATCTATCTTATATGAGGCACTATACGCAATAATTCGTGTAATTTTACTACAAAATATTGTCGCCTGCTGCCCTTTCCGGTGGGTTTTACCAAACAGCGCGTAAAGCATCGCCCAGTCGGGCGGTGATACAAGCGCGCACCGCGTAGCGGTGCCAGATTGACTTCGCCTCATTACCCTGATATTTATACAGCATGACAAAGCGTGCCTACAAAGAACGGTTCTACCCCACCTCCGAACAGGCTGAGCTGTTGGCGCAGTCGTTCGGGTGTGCCCGTTTTGTCTGGAATAATACCCTGGCCTATCGCACCGAGGCGTATCAGCAGCGCGGTGAATCGGTCTCGCACTCATCGGCGGAAAAGCGACTGGTGGGCTTAAAGGCGGAGTTTCCGTGGTTGCGGGATGTTTCCAGCGTGATCCTGCAGCAAACGCTCCGCGACCAGAAAGCCGCCTTCGACAACTTCTTCAACCCAAAGCTCAAGGCGCGCTACCCACGTTTCAAGCGCAAGGATTGCCGGCAGTCGATCCGGCTGACCAAGGCCGCGTTCCGCTATCGGGATGGTGAGATCACTATCGCAAAAGCGAAGACGCCGTTACCCATCCGATGGAGCCGGTCACTACCCTCTGCACCCTCTACCATCACGATTTCACGCGATCGTGCTGGACGCTACTTCATCAGTTGCCTGTGTGATTTCGTGCCAAAAGCGCTTCCGGTCACGCGCAAAACGGTCGGCATTGACCTCGGCTTGAGCGATTTGTTCATTACCAGTGACGGCGCAAAATCGGGCAATCCGCGTCATCTGAAACGCTACGAGGCGAAGCTGGCCTGCTTGCAGCGCCGGTTGGCGAAAAAACAGACAGGTTCAAACAACCGCAACAAACACCGTTGGAAAGTGGCACGGCTACATGCCAAGATCGCCGACTGTCGCCGTGACGCTACCCACAAAGCGACCCGCGCACTCATTAACGAAAACCAAGTCCTGTGCGTCGAGTCACTTAATATCATTGGTATGATCAAGAATAGACGGCTTTCTAAATCCATTAGCGATGCTGGGTGGGGTGAGTTCGTCCGGCAACTGGAATACAAGGCCGCCTGGGCGGGGCGCCAACTGGTGAAAGTGAGCCAGTGGTTCCCCAGCAGCAAGCGGTGTCATGGCTGTGGCTACAAGGTTGAGAAACTGCCGCTGTCGCAACGTCACTGGCACTGCGAAAGCTGCGGCTATCCCATTGACCGCGACATCAACGCGGCCAGGAATATACAAACCGCCGGGCTGGCGGGGTTAGCCTGTGGAGCGACCGGAGCGGAGGGCAGCGGCCTAGCTGCTATCTAGTGAAGGCGTGTGGAAGCAGGAAGGTTCTGGGGGTGATCTCAGAACCCTCGCCCAAAGCGCGAAGCGCGGCGGGCGGGGAGTGTCAGTCTACGCCCCTTGGATACGCCACCCCTCCTCTCCCCAAGGAGGAGGTGGCCTTGTGCGTAATTAGCGACGCTGACCGTGAACAAAGCGCGTCATGTGAGAACGCGCCCGACAACAACAACGTCACAACGAGGTATGTACATCATGGCAATGGTTCGTCCATTTTTCACGCCGCTGCTCGCCGCTACGCTAGCAGCCACCGCCACACTCCCCGCCTTCGCCTTTGAGGATGACCGTTTAACCATCTGGATGGGCGACAATAAAGGCCAGGAAGGCATCCGCGCGGTCGCCGACCAGTTCTTAGAAGAGACCGGCATCGAAGTGGAAGTCGTGTTTCCGGACAACCTGACCGACCGCTTCCAGCAGGCGGCAGGCAGCGGCCAAGGGCCGGATATCGTGATTTGGGCCCACGACCGCATGGGTGAATGGGCACAGAGCGGCCTACTCAAACCGATTGCACCCAGCGACAGCTTCCGTGAAGCGTTCTACGACTTCACCTGGGAAGCCGCGCTGTGGAACGGCGATACCTATGCCTACCCGATTTCCGTGGAATCCCTTGGGCTGATTTACAACAAAGCGCTGGTGGAAACACCCCCCGAGAGCTTTGCCGAACTGATCGAACTGGACGCCACCCTGGCCCCCGAGGGTAAAAAGGCCATCCTGTTCGACTACAGCGAGCCCTATTATGGCTGGACCCTGCTGGCCGCCAACGGCGGTTACCCGTTCAAGCAAACCGATAGCGGCTATGATGTCAGCGACATTGGGGTCAACAATGCCGGTGCCCTACAGGGGGCCGAGCTGCTGGTGGAGCTGATCGATAGCGGCGTAGTGCCCCGGGGCACCGACTACAACCTGATGGATACCCGCTTCAACCAAGGCGAAGTAGCCACCATGATCAGCGGCCCCTGGGCGTGGCCCAACCTGGAGCGCAGCGGCATCGATTATGGCGTGGCGCTGCTGCCCCGGGTAGGCGACGAGCGCGCCCGACCGATGTTTGGCGTGACGGCCGCGATGATCAACTCCGCCACGCCCAACGACTTCCTGGCGGTGGAGTTTTTAGAGAACTACCTGCTCAGCGAAGAGGGTATGCGCACCTTCAACAGCGATGGTTCGCTGGGTGCGGTTGCCCATATCAACTATCAGGCGGAGCTGGCGGATAACCCCAACATTGCCGCTACGCTGGAAAACGCCGAAGTGGGCATGCCGATGCCCAACATTCCTGAAATGGGTGCGTTCTGGGCCGCCATGGAGCCAGCGCTGCAAAAGTACCAGCGTCCGGCCACTAAATTCGTAGCCGGCTTTATTGGCTCACCCACCATGAACTTTATGCCCGCCGAGCTACTGAGCGGCACCGCCGACGGCTGCCGAGTGAAAGCGGCGGGAGTGGGAGAAGTATCGCTGCCCCAAGCGGGCGACGCTTACTCGAAAGGCTCCTCGCTCACACTTGGCGTGCGCCCCGAGCACCTTCGCCTGGAAGCGCCTCAGGGCGATAACTGCTTTGATATCGTCAACGTTGAATACCTGGGTAACGAAGTCTACGTGTATCTGGAGCCGAAAGAGGGCTCTACCTTGCTGATCCATCGCAGCGAAGCGCCCAGCCAGTGGCAAGAGGGCCAGCAGGTATCGCTGGTACCGGATACCGAGCATGTACATCTGTTCGACGAAAGCGGGGCCGCGTTAATCCTCTCTGCTACACGCACAGCAGCTTAAATACTGCTAGAAAGCCCCATCACGGCCTTGGCTGGGTGAAACGTCTTCCCAAAGAGTGTAGTCGTCACACCATCAAGGCCGTTATTCTTGTGCACTACAAGTTAATAATTAGCCTGCGCTGTATATGTGTCAGGCACGCACCCTCTCCGCTAACGTTCTTCACCTGTTTAGGAAGCACCGTGACCGCCCCTCGCCGAATGACCCTAAAGGATCTTGCGCTCGAACTCGGCGTCTCAACCGCGACGATTTCCAACGCCTTTAACCGACCCGACCAGCTCTCCCCGCTACTGCGCGACCGCATTCTTAAGGAAGCTAAGCGGCTGGGGTATAGTGGACCCGACGCCAAAGCACGCAGCCTGCGCACCGGACGCTCCAGCATCGTGGCGGTGATTCTGGCCGAAAGCCTGACTTACAGCCTGAACGATGCCGTGGCCAGTGAGTTTCTCTCTGGCGTGGCTGAAGTGCTGGATGCCCACGGCCATACCATGCTGTTATTACCGGGCCGAGGCCATGCTTCCCAGCCACCCGGCTCGGCTAATATCGCCGATGGATTTATCGTTTACGGGCTGATGCCCAACAATAAACTGCTGAACGAACTGTCCTCTCAACGCCCTTTGGTGTCGGTAGACTTCGATATCGACGGCAGCCCTACCGTGCACATCGATGATCGTGATGCCAGCTACGCGATGGCAACCCATGCGCTTAAGCAGCGCCCTCTTCGGCCTGCCATTATCAACCTGCGTTTAACTAAAGAGCACTGCAATGGCCGGGTGACCAAAGAGCACACGATGCTGCCCGACAGCAGCACGATAAGCCGTGCGCGCCTGGCCGGTTTTCATGCCGCGCTCACTGAGCATGGCTTTGATACCGAACAGGTTCCGCTGTGGAATATTGAAGAGAACGTGTTTGACGTGTGCTCGCCGGTGATTACCGAGATCATCGATCTGCCCGCTGAGCAGCGTCCAGATCTACTGCTATGCATGTCAGACCGAATTGCACTCACTGCGCTAACGCTAGCAGAGCAGCGAGGCATTCACGTCCCAGGGGAGTTACGAATTACCGGCTTTGACGGCATTGCCGAAGGGCAGTACCGGGCGCCACGCTTAACCACCGTACGCCAGGACAGCGCAGGTAAAGGACGTGTGGCAGCCAAAATGATTTTAGGCCGAATACCAAAAACCCAGCAGCTGCTCAAAACCGAGCTGCTGCTGGGCGATACCTGCCCTTAAAGATCAAACAGGAGTTATTTGGCGGTTTTCTGCATGGCGATGGCGGTATCCAACATACGATTGGAGAAGCCCCACTCGTTGTCGTACCACGCCATGATCTTCACCAGACGACCATTAACGCGAGTATGGTTAGCGTCAAAGGTAGACGAGTGCGCATCGTGATTGAAGTCGATAGACACCAGCGGCTGGGCGTTGACGGCCAAGACCGGGGAGTTTGCGGCGGCTTTCTCGACAATCGCGTTGATCTCTTCTTTGGTGGTATCACGACCCGCAGTAAAGGTTAGATCCACCAGAGAAACGTTGATCACCGGCACGCGCACGGCCAGGCCATCGAACTTACCCGCTAGCTCCGGCAGTACCAAACCCACGGCTGCCGCCGCGCCGGTTTTGGTCGGAATCATGGAGTGGGTGGCACTACGCGCACGGTAGGGATCGGAGTGATACACATCCGACAGGTTCTGGTCGTTGGTGTAAGCGTGAACGGTAGTCATCAGGCCGTTTTCGATACCGACTGCATCGTTCAGCGCTTTAGCGACCGGAGCCAAGCAGTTGGTGGTGCAGGAAGCATTTGATACCACGGTGTGCTCGGCGGTCAAAATGTCGTCATTCACACCGTAAACGATAGTGGCATCCGCATCCGGGCTAGGCGCAGAAATCAGTACGCGCTTTGCGCCTGCAGCAATATGCTTGGCCGCCGCTTCGCGCTTGGTAAACAGACCGGTACACTCCATGACGAGGTCAATATTCATAGAGGCCCAGGGCAGGTTGGCCGGATCGCGCTCAGAAGAGATCACAATACGATCCCCATCCACGCTGATGCTCTCTGCATCGTGCTCGACCGCAAATGGGAAATGGCCGTGAACGGTATCGTGGCGCAGCAGATGGGAGTTTAGGGAAGGGTCGCCCAGATCGTTAATCGCAACCACCTGAACGCGATCACGGTAGCCATTTTCGTACAGCGCACGCAGTACGTTACGGCCAATCCGTCCAAATCCGTTAATGGCAACTCTTATTGTCATGGTAGCACCTCAATCAAGCAGTGGTCGTAGATGGCGTATCCAGTAAAAAAATTACTAAAAATACGTATTTAGTCACCTATAGGCCGATTAAAACCTGCCATAACCGCCCCTAAAGGCTAATAACTATCCAACATGTAGTAAAATTACTATATAAAGGCTATCGTAGTCCAATACTTAATCAACGATTCATCAGCCCTTTTTATAGACTATGTTCAGCCCACGCTGCTCATTAGGAGTACCACTATGACACGCGCAACGTCCCCAACCCCCCTTCGTCGTACCAAAATCGTCGCCACGCTTGGCCCAGCCAGTGACCGCCCCGGGGTGTTGGAAGCCATGCTAAAAGCGGGCGTTGACGTGGTGCGGCTGAATTTCTCCCACGGCTCTGCCGATGATCATCGCCGCCGCCTCACCGAAGTGCGCGAGATTGCTCAGCGCTTAGGCCGCAGCGTAGCAGCACTGGGCGACTTGCAAGGCCCTAAAATTCGCATTTCCCGCTTCAAAGAAGGCGCTATCCACTTAGACATCGGCCAAGCGTTTGTGCTCGATATGGCCATGGATGCCAATAGCGGCACCGCCGAACGGGTTGGCTGCGACTACAAAGCGCTGGTAGATGACGTTTCACCCGGCGACCGCCTGCTGCTGGATGACGGCCGCGTCGTGCTGGATGTCACCTCTATTGTTGGGCAGGAAGTTCACACCCAAGTTCACGTGGGTGGCAAGCTGTCTAACAACAAGGGTATTAACAAACAGGGCGGCGGCCTGTCGGCACCGGCCCTCACCGACAAAGATAAGCAGGACCTGAAAACAGCCATTGAGATTGGCGTGGACTATTTAGCCGTCTCCTTCCCGCGTCACGCCGCCGATATGCAAGAAGCCCGCGCGCTGCTGGGCGAGGAAGGCAAAGAGATTGGCTTGGTCGCTAAACTGGAACGCGCAGAAGCCGTAGCCAACGATGAAACCTTAGACGCCATCATTGAAGCGTCAGAAGCGGTGATGGTCGCCCGTGGCGACCTGGGCGTAGAGATTGGCGATGAAGCGCTGATCGGCACGCAAAAGCGCATTATCAAGCATGCTCGCTCACTAAATCGTGCGGTGATTACGGCTACGCAGATGATGGAGTCGATGATCGAATCGCCGCTCCCTACCCGTGCGGAAGTCTTCGACGTGGCTAACGCCGTGCTCGACGCCACCGATGCGGTCATGCTCTCTGCGGAAACGGCGGCAGGCGACTATCCGGTGGAGACCATCGAAGCCATGGACCGCGTCTGCCTGGGTGCCGAGCGGGAGCGCATTGCTCAAGCCTCCGGCCACCGCATCCATGAAGGCTTCGAGCGGATCGATGAAACCATCGCACTCTCCGCTATGTACGCCGCCAACCATCTGACCGGCGTACGCGCCATTGCCTGCATGACCTCCACCGGCTACACGCCGCTGATTGCCTCGCGCATCCGCTCTGGCTTGCCGATTGTCGGCTTGGCTCACAGCCCCATCGCCCAACGGCGCATGGCGCTCTACCGTGGCGTAGTCTCGATTCCATTCGATACGACGCACATGGAGGCCACCGAGGTGAACCATGAAGCCATCAAACTGCTGAAGGCCCATGGATTGGCACGCCCAGGTGAGCATGTCATTCTTACTCGCGGCGACCATATGAATGCCCACGGCGGCACCAATACCATGAAAGTACTGGCCGTCGACGCCGAATGAATAACCGTCTCGACGGACGATGAATAACAATCGAATGACCAGGAGAGCCATGCCATGAACGATGCCCGCCCACCCCGCCAAGCCGTGCGCACGCTGCAACCGCGCAAGCGTATTGCGCTGATTGCCCACGATGGCAAAAAAACCGAGATGCTGGAGTGGGCGACGCGCTGGCAAGACACACTCAGCCAGCACACGCTGATTGGCACAGGCACTACCGCAGGGCGGCTGAAAACCGCCCTGGGGCTAGAAGTGGAAGGCTTAATGAGCGGGCCGCTAGGCGGCGACCAGCAGATCGGGGCGCGTATCGCCGAGCAGCAGCTCGACGTGCTGATCTTCTTTTGGGACCCCTTTGCACCGCAGCCCCACGACCCGGATGTGAAAGCGCTGCTGCGCCTTGCCGCGCTATGGAACGTGCCGGTGGCCTGTAATGCGGCCAGCGCCGACTTTCTGCTCTCCTCGCCCTATCTTAGCGAACGATATGATATGTCGATTCCAGACGCCAACGCCTGGGCACAGGCACGCACGGTATAAACCGCGCGCCGCCTGCGCTCAGCGAGTACGCAGGCGGCGCGCGACCACCTGCTGCCCGCATTGGTAGCTTCCATTCATCGCGCCCAGTGCGCACTGAAGCGTCAGCTCGGCGATGCGGTCATAATCCTGCAGCGCCGAATTAACCGGCTGGGGCAGAAAATCTAACAGGCGGTGGTCACCAAAAGTGGCTAACCGCAGCGTCTCCGGCAGCCCCCCCTGGGCAAGCAGCTCATCAAACACACCTTCCATGAGCGCGTAGGAGGCCGTGACCAGCGCATCTACCTCGCCTGCAGCAAAGAGCTGTTGCGCCAGTTCAACGCCCACATCCCGCTCGTAGCGCCCACCGCTAAAGGTAACGGCTTCAACCCCCGTCCCTTCCAGCGCGGCAAAAAAGCCCGCACGCCGCTCACGACTCACCGAGAGTTCGGGCATGGCATCCAACCAGGCAATGCGCCGTGTTGAGCCATCCATCACCGAGCGCGTCAGCGCGTAAGCCGCCTTTTGGTCATTGCTCACCACGCTGGCAAAACGCTCGGGGGTCAGGCCCCGGTCCATCCCAACGACGCTCCAGCCTTCGTCGGCCAAATCCGTATAAAAGGTGTCGTTTTCCGGCAGGCAGCTGGCGGTAATCAGCACCTCACAGCGCTGGGCACGCAGCGCCAAGGCCAGCGTGCGCTCACTATCCGCGCAGTCATCGGAACTCACCACCAACAGCTGGTAGCCGCGCTCGCGAGCACCGCGTTCCAGGCGTTTGGCGAGGCGCGCGTAGCTGATGTTTTCCAAATCCGGCACGATCAAACCGATCAACCGGCTAGCGCCCCGGCGCAGCGCGGCTGCCTGGGGGTCAATGTGATAGCGGTGCTGACGCACCACAGCCATCACTTTATCGATGGTAGCTGAACTAATGCGCCGCTGTTCAGCCTGGCCGTTGATTACATAGCTTGCCGTGGTGCGCGAAACCCCGGCGAGCCGGGCAATATCGGCAAGTGTCATGCTGGTTTCTCCCTAAATGAAGACGGCAGTTTAGCAGCCGTTTTACCCTCTTCAGACAAAAGTCTAAAGAAACAACCCTTGTGCCAAAAAGTGAATCGATTCAGCATAGCCAACTAACCACAGGTGACACGATTCATCCAGCTAACCTTAACGATCTACGACTAACGTTTTATGCGCGCACTTTCGCCGCCAATCGCAGACGTTGCCGTTGCCTGACCGCGTTTACAGGAGACCCCTATGTTGACACTCGGCCCCGATGACATCTTGCTCGACCGCCACGCGGACAACTGGCAAGCTGCGCTCGACAGCGCCGCCAACGCTCTGGCAGAGGCTGGCTTGGTTGCGGCCGAGTATCGCGATGGCCTCCACGCCCGCGAAGCGCAGTCCTCAACGTACCTAGGCAACGCCATTGCCATTCCCCACGGCACTCCAGAAAGCCGCCATCACGTCAAACGTACCGGCGTACGGGTGCTGCAGTTCCCTAAAGGGGTGCAGTGGCACGACGGCCACACCGTACATGTGCTGGTCACCATTGCGGCACAAAACGACGAGCACCTAGATATTCTGCGCCAGCTTACCCACGTTCTCGACCGCGACGGCGTAGCAACCGAATTAGCCCGCGCCAGCTCCGCCGCCGATGTTGCGCGCCTGCTCTCGAAGCCGTCCTTAGCGCCGCGTCTGGATGCCGATACGCTATGTGTTAACTTTCCCGCCCGCGACCCGCAGGAGCTGGCCCTGGCGGCGGCAGCGCGGCTGCGTCAAAGCGGCTGCGTGGATAACGGTTTTATTAGTGCCGTGGCGAGCGCCCAGCCCCAGTGGTTGGGCAAAGGCCTATGGCTTTCAAGCCACGCCCAAGGGGTGAACCAGCCCGCACTAGGCGTGGCGACCCCCGCCGATGGCACCATCGAACACGGCGGCCATCCGGTTCATGCGCTGTTCTGCCTGGCCGCCAGCGGCGACGCCCACCGGCCGCTGCTCGAACAGTTGATGGCGGTACTAGAGAACGGCGAAAGCGACAGCTTTGTGGGCAAAAATAGCGCCCAACTGCTGGCAGCGCTGGCCGGTGAAACCGCCAGCACCCAAACCCGCCGCGTGCGCGTTCTGAACCCCCACGGCCTGCACGCCCGCCCGGCCAAACAGCTGGTACAGATCGCTCGTGCCCAGCCCATGCCCATCAACGTACGCCTGGAAGAGGGCAGCGCCACCACGGTATCTGCTGCCAGCTTGACCAAAGTGATTGGCCTGGGTGCACGCCGTGGCCAATGGCTGATCTTCTCTGCCGAGGGCGAACAGGCAAGCGCCGCGTTAGACGCCATTGCCGCCGCCGTCGAGAGTGGCTTGGGTGAGAAAGTCACGCCCTTCGATGGCGGTCGCGACGCGGCCCCAGCCGCTAGCACCAGTAAGCCCGCCGTTGAGCCGCTGGCCGCTGACACGCCGCACACCGGTGTAGCAGCCTCGCCAGGCTTGGCGATTGCGCCGGTGTTCGTCATTCGTCCGATGCAGTTCGACTATCCTGAGCACGCCAATCAGCCCGACGACGAGATCGCCCGCCTGGAGGCAGCGCTGAAAGAAGGGGCTGCCCAGCTTCAGGCGCTGGTACACAAAGCGCCCGGCGGCGAAGTCGCCGACATTCTCTCCATGCACGAAGAGATGCTCGACGACCCCGAACTGCACCAGGCGGCGATTGACGCCATCCGCGAAAGCCGCTCGGCGGAAGCGGGCTGGTGGGAAGCTATCGACACCGCCGCCCACGCCCAAGAGATGCTGGCCGACCGGCTGCTGGCCGAACGCGCCGCCGACCTGCGCGATGTCGGCCGCCGCGTGCTCGGCGTGCTTTGCGACGTCAGCCTGCCCGAGCCGCCCGAGCACCCCTATATTTTGGTGATGGACGATATCGGCCCCTCCGATGTGGCCCGCCTGGATACCTCCCGCGTGCGTGGCCTGCTGACCGTGCGCGGCGGCGCCACCGCCCACAGCGCGATTCTGGCTCGCGCACTTGGCATTCCTGCGGTAGTAGGTGCCGGTGAAGCGGTCATGGCGCTACACAACGGCGGCATGATGATTCTGGATGGCGAGCGCGGCCGCGTGACCTCGCAGCCTTCCGAGGAGCGCCTGCGCCGCGCCGAGCAGCTGCTGCTCGACCAGCAGCAGCGTGAAGCGGACGCCTGGGAGCTACGCTTCGAGCAGGCGCAAACTCGCGACGGCCACCGGGTTGAGGTTGCCGCCAACCTGGGCAACACCGCCCACGCCGCCGATGCGGTAGAGCGCGGCGCGGAAGGGGTCGGCCTTTTGCGCACCGAGTTCCTGTTTATGGCCTACTCCAGCGCGCCGGATCTCGCCACGCAAATCGCCGAGTACCGTGAAGCCACCGATGCCCTCGACGGCCGCCCGCTCGTCGCCCGCACCCTGGACGTCGGCGGCGACAAGCCGCTGCCCTACTGGCCGGTGCCCCAGGAAGACAACCCCTTCCTCGGCCTGCGCGGCATTCGTCTAGCGCTGACCCAACCAGAAGTGCTGGAAACCCAGATTCGCGCACTGCTGATGGCCGCCGTCGGCAAACCGCTACGCATCATGCTGCCGATGGTTAAAGACGTGGCCGAGTTCCGCGCGGCGAAGGCGATTTATGACCGCCTGCTCAACGAGATCTCCCCCCAGCAGCGCGCCACCGATGTACAGCTTGGCGTGATGATTGAGGTGCCCTCCAGCGCCTTGCTAGCACCGACGCTGGCCGCCGAGGTCGACTTCTTCTCAGTGGGTACCAACGATTTAACCCAGTACACCCTCGCGATTGATCGCGGCCACCCAGAGCTATCCGCCCAAGCCGATGGCCTGCACCCAGCGGTACTGCGGTTGATCCAAATGACCGTCGAAGCCGCCCACGCTCACGGCAAATGGGTCGGTGTTTGCGGCGAGCTGGCTTCTGATGCCATGGCCGTACCGGTTCTGGTGGGCTTAGGTGTCGATGAACTCTCCGTCAGCGCACGCCAAATCCCGCTGGTCAAAGCCCGCCTGCGCGAGTTTGATCTTGCCCAAGCCCAGGCCAGCGCCCAGTTAGCGCTGAGCAAAGCCACTAGCGATGAAGTCCGCGACGCCCTGGAGGCCCGCTAATGGCACGCGTGGTCTGTATTACGCTCAACCCCGCGCTGGATCTCGCCTTCAACCTGGATGCGCTGACGCTGGGGCATGTCAACCGCCCCACCGGCGCGCAGCTGGAAGCCGCAGGTAAAGGTGTGAACGTCGCGCGGGTGTTGGCAAGTTTAGGTCACGAGGTGATCGTCAGCGGCTTCTTGGGCGAAGAGAACGACGCCCCGTTCAGCCTCGCCTTCCCCCGTTACGGCGTTGAAGATGCCTTTGTGCGGGTGCCGGGCAACACGCGCATCAATGCCAAACTGGCCGAGCAGAGCGGTCGGGTGACCGATATCAACAGCCCCGGCATGCCCATTGAAGCCGCCCATCTGGAGGCTTTACGCACCACGTTAAGCGGCCTGTTTGAAGGTAGCGCGCCGCCTGAGGCTGTGGTGATCGCAGGCAGCCTGCCTCCCGGCATCGACCAACCCGCGTTTGGCGAGCTGCTTGCCTTCCTGAAAGGTTTCGGGGTGCCGCTGTGGGTGGATACCAGCGGCCCGGCACTGCTCACGGCGATTGCCGCGCAGCCTGCCGCCGTAAAACCCAACGAAACCGAGCTGGCCGACTGGGCAGGAAGCGCGCTCGATACCGAACAGCAGCGCCAAGCCGCCGCCGAGCGGCTGCACGCCAGCGGCATCGAACACGCGCTGATTTCAGCGGGTGCTGAAGGCGTTTTATGGGTGAGCCAGCACGGCACTTGGCAATCCACGCCACCGACCGTCACTGCCACCAATACCGTTTGCGCGGGCGACACCTTTGTGGCGGGCATGCTGCATGGACTGCTGAGCCAGCATACACCCGTCGATACGCTTCGTTTCGCCACGGCGCTTTCTGCCGAAGCGGTACGCCATGTTGGCGTAGGCACTTCCCACGCCGATGATTTTGACTCACTCCAACAACAGACCCGGGTACGGCGTCTTGACGACACCCACACCGAGGGAGCCACGCGATGAACCTAATCCTGATTACCGCCTGCCCCAGCGGCATGGCGACCACGTTCCTGGCCGCCAAGCGCCTAGAGCAAGCCGCCAGGCGGCTGGGC
Source organism: Halomonas sp. Ps84H-12 (assembly GCF_024124725.1). Taxonomy (NCBI): domain Bacteria; kingdom Pseudomonadati; phylum Pseudomonadota; class Gammaproteobacteria; order Oceanospirillales; family Halomonadaceae; genus Halomonas; species Halomonas sp. Ps84H-12. The sequence continues at coordinate 75,307 of NZ_JAMXSJ010000014.1, forward strand.
TGGAACGTTCATGTAGAGATGCACGGCGAGATTGCGCCACTGCAAGCCGCCAGCGCCGAGCAGATTGCTAACGCCGATTTGATCGTCGTGGCCGCCGACCACGTGCCCGCCCCAGAGCGTTTCGAGGGCAAGCGGCTGTTCCAGGCCCCCATTGCCAGCGCCCTGCCCGACCCCAGCGCCTTCTTAAGCCAAGCTAAGCGGGAAGCGCCGATCTACAGTGCCCCAGCAGCCACAGCGGCTGCCCCGACTAACAGTGCGGGCGGCAAAAAAATCGTTGCCGTCACCGCCTGCCCCACCGGTGTTGCCCACACCTTTATGGCCGCCGAAGCGCTGGCCGAAGCGGGTAAGGCCATGGGCCACCAGATTCGCGTGGAAACCCAAGGCTCGGTGGGCGCGCAAAACAAACTCACGGAAGCGGAAATCGCCGACGCGGACGTGGTCGTATTGGCCTGCGACATCGAAGTGGACCCGTCACGCTTTGCGGGTAAACGGGTTTATCGCACCTCTACCGGCAACGCGCTGAAAAAGCCGCGCCCGACCCTGGAGGCTGCCTTCACCGATGCCGCTGTTGAAGATGACACCAGCGCCGCCAGCAGCAGCGCCACCGCCAAAAAAGGCATGAAAGAGAAAGGCGTCTATAAACACCTGCTGACCGGTGTTTCCTTTATGCTGCCCATGGTGGTGGCGGGTGGCTTGTTAATAGCCCTCTCGTTCGTGTTCGGTATCGAAGCGTTCCAGGAAGAGGGCACCCTGGCCGCTGCGCTAATGCAGATTGGTGGCGGCACGGCCTTCGCGCTGATGATTCCCGTTCTGGCGGGCTACATCGCCTACTCCATCGCCGACCGCCCCGGTATTGCCCCCGGCATGATTGGCGGTATGCTCGCCGCCGAGATTGGCTCTGGGTTTATCGGCGGTATTCTGGCCGGTTTCCTGGCGGGCTACGTGGCCCTCGCCGTCACGCGCTACGTGAAACTGCCTTCCAGCGTTGAGTCGCTCAAACCGATTCTGATCATCCCGCTGATTGCCAGCTTGGTCACCGGCCTGACGATGATCTACGTGATTGGCGAGCCGGTGGCTGCCGTGCTGAGCGCGCTCACCAGCTTTTTGGAGTCCATGGGCTCGACCAATGCCGTGCTGCTGGGCATTCTGCTCGGAGCCATGATGTGCTTTGACCTGGGTGGCCCGGTCAACAAAGCGGCCTACACCTTTGGCGTCGGCTTGTTGGCCTCTGAAACCTACGGCCCAATGGCCGCGATCATGGCCGCCGGCATGGTGCCCGCCATTGGTATGGGCATTGCCAGCTTCGTGGCGCGTAACAAGTTCTCTGCCCCCGAGCGGGAAGCGGGTAAAGCCTCGTTCGTGCTGGGCCTGTGCTTTATCAGTGAAGGCGCGATTCCCTTCGCGGCGAAAGACCCGCTGCGCGTGATTCCCGCCTGTATCGCCGGTGGCGCGGTCACGGGTGCGCTCTCCATGCTGGTGGGTGCCAAGCTGATGGCCCCCCATGGCGGCATCTTCGTGCTGCTGATTCCTAACGCCATTACTCCCGCTCTGCTTTACCTGGGCGCGATTGTGGTGGGCTCTTTGATCACCGGCCTGGGCTACGCGTTTATCAAACGTGGCGCTGCCCAAGTAGCCGTTGCCAGCTAAAAGCGGCACACTAAGGGCGAGGCAATCTCGCCCTTTTGTTTTTTAGTCAGACATTCAAAACGACCACCACCCCGCTGTTTTATTAACCATTTTTCGCTAGCTGTTGTTCTCACGCGCGCAATATGTAGTATTTTTACATAAATAACAGCGACGCCAGGGGGGCGGACACGCCCCGTTAGCGATAACGATGTAAAACAGATGTAAAAACAACAGGACCGCCCGTTATGTTTCAACTCACTCGCAGCGTTACTTGGCAGGCCCTAGAGCGCCTGCGCGATAAAACCGCCAATGACCGCATTCGTGATTACTTTACGAGTGACCCGCAGCGCTTCGAAAAAATGAGCCTCCGCGTCGGCGGCCTCTTTCTAGATTACTCCAAGCATCAGGTGTCGGATGAAGTGCTGGCCAAACTGATTGAGCTAGCCGACCACTCCGCCCTGGTACAGCGCCGCGCCCAAATGTTTTCTGGCGACATTATCAACGTGACCGAGAACCGTCCGGTACTCCACACCGCGCTACGCCATCTTGGCGATGAGCCGGTGTATGTGGATGGCGAAGACGTGATGCCCGAAATCACCCGCACCCGCGAGCAGATCAAGCTGTTCTCAGAAGCGGTGCGTAGCGGCGAGTGGAAAGGCTATAACGGCCAGCGCATTAAAGACGTGGTCAATATCGGCATTGGCGGCTCGGACCTCGGCCCCAACATGGCGGTGCGTGCGCTGTTGAAGTATCGCCACCCGGAGCTGCACTTCCACTTCGTTTCCAACGTGGACGGCACCCATATTCAGAAAGTGCTCTCACGGCTCGACCCCGCCACCACGCTGTTTATCGTCTCTACGAAAACCTTCTCCACCCAGGAGACCCTGCTCAACGCCAAGACTGCGCGGCGCTGGTTCCTGGAGAACGCTGGCGAAGACGCCGACGTGGGCGCGCACTTTATTGCCGCTTCCACCAACCGCAAAGCGGCGATGGAGTTCGGTATTCGCGAAGAGAACGTGTTCGAGTTTTGGGCCTGGGTGGGCGGCCGCTACTCCATGTGGTCTTCCATCGGCTTACCGATTGCGCTCTCGATTGGCTTTGAAGGTTTTATCGAGCTGCTGGAAGGTGCCCATGAGATGGACCGGCACTTTATCGAAGCGCCTTTCGCTCAAAACATGCCGGTCCTTATGGCGCTGATCGGCATCTGGTACATCAACTTTATCGGCGCCGAGACCCAGGCCATCGTGCCCTACGACCAAGCGCTGAACCAGTTGCCCTCCTTCCTGCAGCAGTTGGATATGGAGTCTAACGGCAAGTCGGTGGATATTTTCGGCCACCCGGTGAACTACAAAACCGGCCCGATTGTGTGGGGCCAAACCGGCTCCAACGGCCAGCACGCCTTCTTCCAGCTGCTGCACCAGGGCACCCGCTATGTGCCCATCGATTTTATCGCTTCGCTCAAGCCGGAACCGGGCGTGGAAGACCACCACTTCGCCCTGCTGACCAACATGCTGGCCCAAGCCAACGCCTTTATGGAAGGCAGCCAAGGCGACAGCAAAGAGCTTAGCCAGCTCGACCCCTATAGCTGCCCCGGCAACCGTCCCTCCAGCACCCTGCTGCTCGACGAGCTAACGCCGAAAAACCTGGGCGCGCTGATTGCGCTCTACGAGCACAAGGTGTTCGTTCAGGGCGTAATCTGGAACATCAACTCGTTCGACCAGTGGGGCGTACAGCTAGGCAAGCGCATCGCCGGTGAAATCAGCGAGCGCATCGACGCCAACGCCGCCGACTTCGACGCTTCTACGCAGGGGCTGCTTGAGCTGGTGCGTGCCCACTTTCCCACCAGCGCACGCAAAGCCGATAGCGCCGAGCCAGCAAGCAGTGATAAAAAACCGGTGCGCAAGAAGCGTTAGGATAAAAAGTAAGTAAGCACAGCGCCTTGGCAGACTACCAGGGCGCTTTTGGGTCAGGCTTTTGAACATATCCAGCGCCCTTCCAATATGCGCTACTGAGCCACCAAGCCGCTCAAACTGCTGACTTCCTTGAAAACCACATCATCGGCAAGGTTGAAGTGCCTGTGTCCGCATTCGATCTTCAAGCGTTCGTTGCGGCGCAGATCGGCTTTGACCGTGCTGGATTTGGTTTCTGCAACAAAGTAGACGCGTTCTTCGTTTTCAAACACTACTGCCCAATCAGGGTTGTAGGTGCCCAGCGGGGTGGCAATTTTGAACTTGCCCGGCAGCTTGAAGAAGAACCTGACGCGTGGGTCGAGCGAACACTCATGGGCAAAGGTGTTTTCTACCTCGCTGTCGCTCATTACACAGCTGAAAGCGTCGCCCTTAGGGTCTTGAGTATCGCTCTCTAGCGGTTGGGCTTCCAGCAGAGTTTTGTTCAAGGGGGTGGTTACATCATCGCGGGTTTGCGGGTAGACGCTGCTCAGGTAGGTTTCTACAGGCTCATCAAACAGTGTCATCTCGTAGCGTTTGCCGTTGATTTCATGGTACTCAATGCCTTTCACCAGCAGCGCTTGAAGCTCAGTTTTAATCGCGGCAACCACGGTATCCAGAAACGCCTGGGGGTTGATCAGCAGCTCATCCAAGCGATTGGACTGGTCAAGAATCGCAAATAAGGTGGAGCGCGTCAGATGCACACGGTTTTGAATGTAGGCGTAAACATCCGGTACCGGCACGTTTTGGTAACTGGCGTTGCTTTCATCAATACCGGTTTCCACACCCTGAATACCTTCCTCATTCATGTGCAGCTTGGCTTTGCGAGAGCGCACCTTAGGAGCCTGAACTTTAGGATACTGGTTAGTATCCGTTAAAACTTTCACGCATTTTTCAATCAGCTCAGGCGTATCCAGCGTCACGCTGTAGCGGGTCTGGTAATTGATGCGCTGCCAGATCGCCTTGAAAAGCGCCTCGTCTTCAGCACTCAGCGCCTTGCGCTGTACACGCGCCTTGGCGCGGGCATTTTTCACCCGGCCTTTGAAGCTGACATCGGTTTCGTCTTCAATTTCCTGCTGCAGAGTGCGGGCAAACACCTCGTAGCTTTCATTGGGAATCACCGTGAGCACATTGATGCTTTTGTCGTGTATCCGTTCCCCCTGTTGGTTCACCGCAAGGCGCAAGCCACGGCCAATTTCCTGGCGCTTTTTCAACTGGCTCTGGGTTTCGTTCAGGGTGCAGATCTGGAACACATTGGGGTTATCCCAGCCTTCCCGCAGGGCCGAATGGCTAAAAATAAACTGCAGCGGCTCTGCCATATCTAACAACCGCTCTTTGTCCTGCATGATCAAGGTATAAGTATCATCATCCTTTTTAGAACCGCGCTCGGTGCTATCCACCCATATTTTTTTGGCGGCGGCCCCTTTGCCTTTTTTATCGCCTGAGAAGTAGCCGTTATGTACCTCGCTGGCAGAGTAAGGAATCAAATCTTTATAGTGCGCCTTGGCGGCGTACTTTTCGAAAGCCTCTTCAAACCACTGGGCAAACTTGCCGGGTACGGCATTGCCTTCATCATCATAAGCGCGGTAATTGGCGACCTTGTCAATAAAGAACAGGCTGAGCACTTTAATGCCGCTTTCCTTGACTTTTTTCAGCTTGGCAAAGTGCGCGGCCACGGTGCGTTCGATCTGAAAGCGCATCACATCATCACTTAGGCCGCCCCGCTGTTCGTTCAGGCGCAGGACACCGTTTTTATTGAACTCAATTTCGGTATCGCTTAAAAATTCATTAAGAATGAACCCATCCGCATAGACTTCACGGTACTTGGATTTTTTATAGAGGTCATCGCCTACCTTGAGGCTCACGCTTTTTCGCTTAACGCCGGTTTTTTCATTAACGTCTATCACCACCTTGGCAGTTAATGATTTGGCCTTTTGTTCAATGGCAACCAGCTCTATAAACGCCTGATTCTGACTTTGATCCGACTCAACACCATCCACTTCAATCTGCTTGACCAGCCCCAGGTCATAGGCCTGCACCGGGTCTAGTTTATACAGTAGGTTATAGGGGTTTTTATGAGTGGCCGAATAGCGCAAAGTGCATAACGGGTTGAGATTGCGTATGGCTTTACGGCGAATATCCGTTTCAAAGTTCTGCGGCTCATCGACAATCACAATCGGTTTGACCGCTTTGATGTACTCAATCGGCGCGAAGGCTCTTTCGCCTTTCTGGTTGATTTTATTGATGCTTTTTTTCTTGGTGGCGTTGCTATCATCAATATCTTTGGAAAAACTGTCGATATTGATCACCAGCACGCTCAACGCATCGCTTTGAGCAAAATGGCGTAAGTCATTAGGCCGATTACTGTCGTAGAGCATTGGTAGACAGGGCACGTTGGCATAGTCAGCGGCGAAGTGGCTGCGGGTGACTTCCAGGTTTTTCATGGTGCCTTCACGGATTGCTACGCTGGGCACTACCACAACAAACTTCTTGAAGCCGTACACCTTATTCAATTCATACATGGTGCGAATAAAGGTGTAGGTTTTGCCGGTACCGGTTTCCATCTCGATGGTTAAGTGTGGGCAAAACTCGTCGCTTACCTGCCCCTCATCGCTCTTGACGGTCCAGCGGTCGGCCTGCAGCGTGGCAACGGTTTCAATGCCGTTGCTGGCCTGCACCTTGTGCACATTTTCCAGCACCTGCTGTTCGGTGAGCACCAACGAATTGCCAATACTACCATCCCCGGCGTAGTTCACGCTGGCAGTGGAACTGACCAGTTCAAACTCCCCGGTGGCCAGCGGCTGGCCGTCAAACACCTGCACGACCGACTGCACCGCACGCTCCTGGTAGGCCTGATGAGTAAACTGCAGCGTCATCTTGTGTGACATATCAAGCTCCTTAAATTACCAGCAGGCTGATATCCTGCGCGGCCAAATCAAGCTGCAGGTTACTCAGCTGTTCATCACCTTGCGCCCCCACAAAACAGGAATTGAGCATGATGACCTGGGCCGGGCTGGCACTGAGAATCTCATCGCGCAAGGCCTCAACATAGGGTTCAAAGCATAGCCACAGGTAGCGGTCATCTTCTCTTAACACGCGGTGAACGGTAATGCCGCAAGCCAACTTGCGCGGCTTGCTGATTGCATGAACACCCAAGGCCCCCAGGCCATTTTTAAGCAGTAGCTCGGTGAGCATAGCGATCTGTTCATCAGGGGCTTTTTCAGTATTCTGCAAAGCATCGAGCTGTTGGCGAATAGCGCCGGGGTCGCTGATATCGCTGTTCCACACCTTGAAGTTGCTGGGTGCCAGGGTGAAATTCGCACAGGCCAGCCCTTCCGTTTTTTCCGGGTGTTCGGCTTTTAGCTTGGCGATAACTTTTTCGATACGGGCACGGGTAATATCCGCAATTGTGCGGTAACCGGCCTTATAAGCCTCGCTATTTTCTTCGAGCTTTTCGGGGAGTTGGACGCTAATGGATTGGCGGTTACCGCCGTCTTCAGCGTTAAGTTCCATTAGTGCGTGGGCTGTAGAGCCTGACCCTGAGAAGAAATCGAGAACTATATCATTATCTATAACAGCCCCCACTTTTAAAATTCTCTTTAGCAACCTAACTGGTTTAGGCCCATCAAAATAGCCTTTATCGTCAAATAGTTCTTTTAACTCTTGCCTTCCCTCTTGATTATGACCCACTTCGTCATGAAGCCATAAAGTAGTGGCAACCATACCTTGCTGCACGTCTGTTAGAAATCTTTTTAAACGAGGAACATTATCTCCATTAGCTCCGAACCAAATCCTATTATCTTCAATCAGCTCTTGCATTCTTTCTTTACTTGTTGACCAGCATCTGCCATCTGCAGGTTCAACGACTCGCCCACTTGGTGTAGTTATAGGATAGTTATATTTTTCTGAGTAGGTCTTTACTGTCAAATTGTCTGATATCCAAACTCCTCTAGGATCATTATCTAAATTTTTATAACGCTCATTTGCTGCTTCGGTACGTTCAAGTCTGCCTACATTAAAAAATCTTTTTGATTTTGCATATAAAAGCACATAGTCATTGCTATCAGACAAATATTTTGCATCATTTTTTGGCGAAAATGCCCTCTGCCAAACTATTTCTGCAATAAAATTTTCTTCCCCGAAAACCTCATCACAAAGCAACTTCAAATTCGCCGCTTCGTTGTCATCAATACTTATAAACCTGAATCCGTGAGACCGCCCCCCGGAAGCACTTCTAACCCACTGACCTGCATGGCAATATAGCCATTATCGCCATTCACCCAGACAGTGCCATGCCCAACATAAAGTTCCGCGCCAGTCGCCGC